>JBEDKD010000001.1:0-7676 GCA_041172365.1 Cyanobacteriota bacterium
ACCTTTACTTTTGAAGTGTCTAGGGGAAGATGGCTAAAAAAAGTGATGCTTTTTCGGGAAAACCGTACTTAATTTGTTGGGTTTGTACTACTGTGTTTGAGAAGGAATAACTATAATAACTATGTCGGAATTGAAAGCGTTAATCTTTGATGTGGATGGCACTCTCGCGGAAACTGAGCGTGATGGGCATAGAGTCGCGTTTAATCGGGCTTTTGCGGAGGCGGGTTTAGACTGGAATTGGCCGATTTCTCTTTATGGGGAATTGTTGGATGTCGCGGGTGGTAAGGAGCGTATTTGTTATTTTCTCGATCGCGATCGTCCAGATTTTATCCGTCCCCCTCGTTTTGATGAATTTGTGGCTAATTTACATAAGACAAAAACCAGGTTTTATCAAGAGTTACTCGCGACGGGTTCTATTCCTTTACGCCCAGGGGTAAGAGAATTATTAGAAAATGCTCGGAAGGAAGGGTTACGTTTGGCGATTGCCACAACTAGCGCGTTACCTAATGCGATGGGTTTATTGGAGTACGCGATCGCGCCCCACGCGGTTTCTTGGTTTGAGGTGATTGCCGCGGGGGATATTGTCCCTCGTAAGAAACCCGCGCCGGATATTTATCTTTATGTTTTAGAGCAGATGGGTTTACAACCCCAAGAGTGTATCGCGATCGAAGATTCACAACAGGGGTTAATTGCCGCGACACAGGCGGGCTTAAAGACGGTGGTGACGGTTAATGACTATACCAGGCATCAAGATTTTAGTGACGCGGCATTGGTGATGGAGAGTTTGGCAGATTTGGAGCAACCTTTGATGGTGTTGAAACACTTGTTAACCCAGCATCAGGATTAATGAAGGTGGGGGATGAGGTGGAGTGAGATTTTTCTTGATGATGCCAAGAGCGATCGCGTCCTCTCCCACCCTACACACACGAGCGTTATATCTATATTAGGGATGCGCGATCGTGTCACTTAACACCTAAAACCTCAGAAAATAAATTATTGCAGATATACCAAAGGCAAAAAGGGTTAGGAGCTTCTCAATAGCTCAAACCCATTCCTTCTTCCTTCTTCCTTCTTCCTTCTTCCTTCTTCCTTCTCTTCCTTCTTCCTTCTTCCTTCTCTTCTTGGTATAAATTAGACAAGATATTGTTATTGGTGGGTGAAAGAGTGATCGGAAGTATTGTATTGGGAATAACCGCGGCCGCGTCTGTGCTGGCTATGGGCGCTTTGGGGCTAGAATTACAATATCGTGGGCGCGCGGGTAATAAACTGGAATTAACTACGGGTGACTGGAAATTATCCTTATCTGATCCTACCCATTATCAGTTAGTGGGGGAAATGGAGTTTCGCAACTTAACCGAAAATCTGGAGATTATGTTACCGGAGATAACGGCACGCGTTAAGCTTTTATCGGAAGGCTCTTTGGATGATATCTCTTATCAGGTTAAGGTTATTCCTTGTCATCAAGACGCGATGCCCAGAGCGGATGATTATTGGTTTGCCTATATTGTGAAGTTACGGGGGACTACCAAAATTAGGGTTTGTGTGGATATTACGGGCCCTAATTTACAGGAGTTACAAGCCGCGTGGGTGAAGATTCGTTATGTGACTTATGGTCCCGGTGGACGTATTCCCAAGAAAAGTCATCTGGTTTTACCTTTACAATCTCCTGATACGAGTATTGCACCGAAAGCGCGATCGGTGAGTGTGGGTGAGGTATTTCCTATTAAGACTCATCTCTTAAGTGTGATTGATGATCCCGTGGAAGTGGTTAAGAAATATGTGTCTCCCCATGCTCAGGAAGGGGATGTGATTACCATCGGGGAAACTCCGGTTGCTATTATGCAGGGGCGTTTTCGTCATCCAACTGAGATCAAACCGGGTTGGGTAGCACGACGGATTTGTTATTTCTTTTTACCGACTTCGAGTTTGGCGACGGCTTGTGGCTTACAAGCGTTAGTGGATATTGTTGGTCCGACACGGGTGTTATTTGCTTTTGTCGGAGGCGCGATCGCGCGCGTTTTAGGGAAACGTGGTGCTTTTTATCAATTAGCTGGTGAGCAAGCACGATTAATTGATGATGTTACGGGTACTTTACCGCCCTATGATCAGTTTATTGTATTAGGACCGGAAAATCCTCAAGAAGTTGTCGATCGCATTAAGCGAGAAACGGGTTTACAAGCCGCGATCGTGGATGTTAATGATTTAAAAGCTGTTAAGGTTTTAGCCGCGACTTCTGGGGTTTCGATGGAGTTATTAGAGGAAGGATTACGCAGTAATCCCGCGGGTAATGCGGATGAAAGGACTCCTGTGGTGTTAATTCGTCCCGCGGGTAAATAGGGTGAAATTAAACACTAAGGCACTAAGGCACTAAGGGGGATTTTTCTCTCTTTTTAACCTCCTGGGTTATGTTGTCATACCCTGGTTATTTGGGTGAAATTAAACACTAAGGCACTAAGGCACTAAGGGGGATTTTTCTCTCTTTTTCAAGTAATCGCCTCTTTAGTAGGATTAAATAAACCACTAAGGCACTAAGGCACTAAGGGGGATTTTTCTCTCTTTTTGAGGTGATGGGAATGATGAGAAGATGCTAGGGGTTGTTTTACCGATATATTCAAAAGATGCTAAGTAAGGGCGGGTTCACTGATATCTTCAAAACATAACCAGAATTCGGGTGAACCCGCCCCTACCAACCTGTAAAGAGCGCGTTTATTTCCTCTGTGTACTCTGTGCCTTTGTGGTTAATTATTAGGAAAAACAATTGCTACAATAGCTCGGCTATATGATATAATGGAAACGCGATTGGAGAAAAGAAACCGGGTTTTTTCCGCGATATTTATAGTTTTAAGTATTTTGGTGAAAAACCCGGTTTCTGTCTAAGTCGTGGTATTATTGATCAAGAACCAAATCCGTAAGACTTCGGCTACTGTCCAAGCTTGCCCGATCGCGCCCTTGGCTAAATGGGGAAAATTACCATCAAATATCTCACTCATGTTTCCTATTCCTGTATCTTCTAAATGGGCGCACATGGTTTCTAAAATCTTTATTACTTCTTGGGTATTTTGATATACTTTTAGATGGGATTCCAGATACACTCCTATTAACCATCCCCACACTGTGCCTTGATGATATATACTATCTCTTTCTAAGGGATTTCCGCGATAATAACCTTGATATTTTTCATCGTTAGGTGCTAAGGATCTTAATCCGTAAGGGGTTAATAATTGTTGTTTACTGATTTCCATAATCTTTTTTTCTTGGGTTGGTGTCAGTAAGCTGGGGAGTCTTAATTTTTCTAATAGTTGGGGGTTGGGTAACGCGATACCAAAAAGTTGATTAGGGCGTAAGCTGCTATCATTTCCTTCCGGTGTATCAATGACATCATAACAATATCCTAATGTTTCATCCCAGTAACGGCTAAATCCTTTCGCGGTTTGTTTTGCCATTTCTTGATATTCTTGATTGGGAATATCTAAATGTTGCCCGATCGCGCTTATGATGACTAACGCGTTATACCAAAGGGCATTAATTTCGATCGGTTTACCGATTCGAGGTGTGATCACTAAGTCTCCAATTTTGGCATCCATCCATGTTAATTGTGATCCAGGCTCTCCGGCATAAATTAAGCCGTCTTTGGGATCGAGTTTAATCTGATAACGAGTGCCTTGACAATGCCAATGGATAATTTCTACTAATTTCGGATAAATTTCTTGTAAAAATTGTCTATCTTTTGTGACTTGATAATACGCGTAAATGGCTTGAAAATACCAGAGTGTCGCGTCAACGGTATTATATTCTGGAGTTTCTCCCACATCGGGAAATACATTGGGTAACATTCCTTGATCTAAATAATGACTATAATTGCTGAGGATGGAATGCGCGATCGCGGGTTTTCCGGTGGCTAATGTTAATCCGGGTAAACTGATCATGGTATCTCTCCCCCAATCATTAAACCAATGGTATCCCGCGATGATTGATTTTCCTTCGGGGTTTAATGATGTAGCGCGATCGACAATAAATTGATTCGCGATTAAGACTAAATGTTCAACCCATTCAGGAATTAACTTATTTTTGAAACGAGTATTAACTCGCCACTGAGTTAATACGTTTTTTTCATAATCTCTTTGTTGAGTTAAGGCGATTTTGTCATCTAATTGAGGATGGGGAAGGGTACTAATAACAATGGTAAAATTTTCCCAGGGTTGAAGGGTGACATCAAAAGTGATACCATGCAGATGATCTTCACAATCATCGAAACCCCTTTCTTTTTCTCTGGCTAATTGAAACCCTAAATACCAATCGAGATTTAAGGTATAATTGCCTTTATTACTGAATAAATAAAAAGGGGTAGCACCATCAAACGCGATCGCACGCACTCCTTGAGGGATTTTTTCTAACTGCATTTGCCAATTGGGATTTTTAGTATAATGGTGATGATCTCGATAATTAATTAATGCTTTTACGGATAAAGTGACGGGGTAAGAACTTTGAATGAGAGAATATTTAATATAAGTAGTATTTTCTTTTTGTTGCATCCAGACGCGTTTTTCTAATAAGACATCAGCAAAGGTATAAGTCCAAAGTGGTGTAGTGCCTTCGAGGTGAAATTGATTGAGATATTGATATCCTTTGGGATCAACAATCCCACTGCTCCAACGATTAGTATAAAGGGGATATTCTTTATTAAAATAGAGCGCGGTTTCGTCAAGTTTTGTCACTAATAGGGTGCGTTGTACGGGGGGTTTAAGGGACGCGATTAGTAAACCATGATAGCGACGAGTAAGTAAACCTGTAATTGTGCCGGAAGCATAGCCGCCGATACCGTTAGTGACTAGCCATTCTTGGGATTCAGCTAAGGATAAATTCTGACAAATTTCTCGTTTTATGGGGAAAAGCATTTTTTTATAGCAGAAGGAAGAAGGAAGAAGGAAGAAGGAAGAAAATCAATGGTTTCAGCCATTAAGTCGGGTGCATCTCATTTTGGCAAATATGTCTGTAGTAGGGGCGAAGCATTCCGGCAGTAAATATCAAATTATAACTAATAACCTATATACCGGAATGCTTCGCCCTCTTCAAAACTGAGATGCACCCCATTAAGTCAATCTGTCGTCGGGGCTGGGCGAAGCATTCGGTGTTACAGTTATCTGTTTCCATCGGATTTTTTCGCCCGAATGCTATGGGCGGCGCGCAGGCTCCCCCAACGCCCCTACAAAGATTCGTTATTTTCACCCACATTTTTAAGCCAGAAACCGGGTTTCTTGATTTAATTATAACACAGAATCTATGATAAAAGCCGGGTTTCTTAAGTTTTTGTGCAACTGTTTAGGGTTAATTTGGAATGGGGATTTAATAAAGATAGGGGATTGATTTCGCTATTTCCACTCTTTTGTAGATATTCATAAATTTCTGCTATAATGTTATTAGCCGTTTCTAAATCATGGGATTCGTTCGCATGATAATGAGCGCAAATTAGGGGTTTGATATCCTCTATTTTTTGCCATTTTCCTTTATTCTGTAAGGAAATGCTTAAAAAATAGCGATAGGCTTGTTGATGGCAATTGCGATAATTTTCTGGGTTTTGACGCAGGACGCGATCGCCCTTTTCTTGGACTAAAGGGTGCAGATAATAAGAATTTTGTTGACAGTGATAAGATAATACTTGTCGGCGTTTGAGGGCAAGTATTATATTTTCTTTCAAATAATAGGGACTGATTTCTGGCATTTGGGCGGCTATGGCTTCATAAGCGATCGGATATTCTGAAGGTTTATAGACGGAAATGCGACTTAAACAAGTTTTTTCTAAGTCACTCATTCTGGCGATAATTTCATCTATTAATGTTTCAATATCTCGTAAAAGTAACCAGTCTCTATCTTGTCAAAATTTACAGATATCTCCCTGGAATTGATGATCATCTCGAATGAAAGATGCTACCAGTTGTAACGCTTTAGGATGGCCTTGATAGCGTTGGCTTAATTCGGCAAATATCTCCCCACATTCCTCTCCTGAAGACTGGGGAAGGATGTTATTAATTAGGTGAATGGCTGCCTGATTATCCAGTCCGTTTATGGTAATTTCACGGGTAAAAATGGGGGATAATTCGGCTAAGGTTTCTCGACTGATCAAGATGATTTTGCTTTGATGTTCGGTTTCCGTTAGTTGTTTGAATAACCACGCGTATTCGCCACAGTCCTCCGCGAAGTAGCCCGCGGTTTCTGCTTCTTTGGTTTTGAGGAGGGTTTCCACGCGATCGAAGCAGATTAAGCAAGGTTTTGTTTTGAGAATTTTTATGAGTTTTTCTATCTTTTGTAGGGAGTTATCTTGGGCCGTGACGGCTGTTGTGATGTTGCCGTTGGATAGGGTGAATAGTAGGGAGTCGATAATCCAATCAAAGGGGGGGGCTTTGCTTGTTACAGATTGTAATGATTGCCAAGCAACGGCAGTAAAGGGGGTATTTTCTGTGTGGAGTTGGCGAATTAATTGGCTGATGAGGGAGGTTTTTCCTATGCCTGGTAATCCGATAATTGAGAGCGCGATGATATCTGTGTTAATAAGTGTAGCTTTTAATATATCAATTTCTTTTGTGCGCTCTACCCAGTTTCTCACGGGGGGTAAGTTATCAGGGAGGGGGAAGTTTTGATCATTTTCTGAGTCTTGGGGGAGATCCGCGATCGCGGCTGCTAAAAGTGGCTCTGTTTTGTGAATTTTGTAGCCTTCAGCTATATATTCCCAGTTATCTATTTCTACCGCTTTGCAAATATTGATAAAGTTTTCTCGCCTAATTCCTATTCTCGCCCAAAACCGTTTTAAGGTGGCTTTTGAAACTAGGGCAGCCAGACACCAAGTATCCTCAGTTTTATTCCATCCGAGGTTACGTCTCATCATATTAATAATTGTTAGTCCCTCTTCGGATGCCCTGAGTAAACCAGCCATTGCTACTCCTCTACTGAAACTCTGCCTTAGTAAAGGATTTTACATGATTTGGTGATCCCAAAGAGCCAAAAGAGCCAAATGAGCCTTTTATATTGAGCCAAAAGAGCCTGATGGTGAGCCGTTGAGCATTTATCACTAAGGTAATCTAGAAGATAGGTGCAAATCTAAGTCAACCAATTAACTTTGTACATCTGCCGTTTTGTTTGAGGTTGAATATGCGTGTTATTAAAACTACTGTGTTATCGGTAATATTGATGGCGACTTCATCTTTAGGATTAATCGCAATAGCCCAAAACCGTTGGGTTCGATCAAATGCAGGAGGTGAATGTGATGTAGGGACAACCTGTAGATATCCACTAGATGGCAGTAGATATTGTGTTGGAGGTGAAGAAACAATAGGAGGTTTCTATGTGGATTTAACAACCCCTAACTCATATGCCACGATAACATGGTTTGGAGACAATGGTAGCCAATATCGGCCCAGTGGCGATAAACCGATCGCATATCACACAAGAGGGCAACACTGGATCGGCTTTGGGAACCCAGGAATGCAATGTTTTTATTTCACTATTACACCAATGTCTAACAGTACTACAAAAGTACAATTTGACTTTAACTTTGATGCTAACAGAAGAAGATAGGGAATACCTGATTTCTCTCTGCATATAAGAGCGATCGCGCTGGTTCCATCCCTCTCTATTTGTGGTTAAAAAAGCGCGATCGATCTTACACCCAGATGGGGCGGGCA
>JBEDKD010000002.1:0-7187 GCA_041172365.1 Cyanobacteriota bacterium
TGCCGTGTCCCTACTGTAGCCCAACTTTTAAGAAATGGTATTACATAGAATTTGGGAATTGGTGGGTGGGGATGGGGCGGGTTTGGAGGCCTGTCTGTTTGGTGGCACAGATATGGGTGAAAGAGCCCCTACAGAGCTCATAGGATGGGATGGCGTTTTTTGTCCTAACCGTCTTGGGGGGTGCTATAGGTTGGGTTTCGTGCCTCAACCCAACCTACGAAGAAACCCGGTTTCTCTCTTGACACGCTCTGGGGCTCGTGCTAAACTATCTGCAATACTTTGAAGATACATAGATATTCAAATGCCCTTTCAAGCAAGCTACTTCAAGGCAGACTTTTTTAAGGTGCTGTCAAACCCAACGCGGATTTTAATACTCGATACCTTGCGCTTGGGGGAGCAGAGTGTCAATGACATCGCGCAGTGGCTCGAGGTGGATGCGTCGTCAGTGTCTCAGCAGTTGGCGGTGTTGCGGAGTCGTAATCTGGTAAAAACTCGCAAGCAAGGCAATCAAGTCTTTTACTCGGTGCGAGATCCGTCCATTTTTAAAGTGCTCGACGCGGCTTTAGAGGTTTTTAATAACCATCTGGTTGATGTGCGGACAACCTTGGAAAAGCTGCAATAAGTCTGTAAGCCTTGCTAATTGGGCAATAAGAGGCTCAGAATTGATAAAAAAAATGACATTAGCAGAAAATATGGAAACACCTCCACGTTTACGCGTCGATCGCGTTTGGGATAACCTGCGTGGCGATGTCACTGGGGGATTAACGGCCGCAGTTGTGGCTTTACCCTTAGCATTAGCCTTCGCGGTTGCCAGTGGAGTTGATCCCAAAGCAGGACTTTATACCGCGATCGTTGCGGGAATTGTGGCCGCGATCGCGGGGGGTTCCCCAGTACAGATTACGGGACCTACAGGCGCGATGGCCGTTATCTTGGTAGGAATTGTCGCGAAATACGGTATCGAAAAGGTTTGGCTTGCCGGGGTGATGGCTGGAATCATTCAAATTGCCCTAGGAATTGCCAAACTCGGACAACTGGTAAAATTTATCCCCTATCCCGTCACGGCAGGCTTTACCAATGGCATTGCCGTGATTATTTTTTGCGGCCAACTTAATAATTTCTTTGGTTTGCAACTGCCGCGAAGTGATCATTTTCTCCCGGCACTGTGGCAAACTTTAACTCAATTAGAAGGAATTAACTGGGCCGCCGTAGGCATCGCGACGATCGTCATTGTCACCAAACTGGTTTGGCCTCGGATTACAACGGTGATTCCGGGTTCCCTGGTGGGGTTGATATTGGCGAGCGCGATCGCGTATTATTTTCATCTGGATGTGCCAAAAATTGGCGCGATACCCCAATCCTTACCTATTTTCCAAGCCATTCCCCACTGGGATGATTTTGGTTTGATTCGAGAATTGATCAATCCCGCTTTAGCACTGGCCGCATTAGGCAGTATTGAATCGCTGTTATCCGCGGTGGTTGCAGATGGTATGACGGTTAGTGAAAAACATAATAGCAATCGGGAACTGATCGGCCAAGGGTTGGCGAATATTATTGCACCCTTTTTTGGAGGCATTCCTGCGACGGGCGCGATCGCACGCACCGCGGTTAATGTCCGTTCCGGCGGCAAAACCCGACTCTCAGGAGTTATTCATGGTGTCGCGTTAGCAATAATTGTCTTAGCTTTAGCTCCCCTGGCCGCACAAATTCCCCTGGCTGCACTCGCGGGTATTTTGATGGTAGTAAGCGCGAGGATGATTGAGTGGGACGCGATCGGCTTATTAATGAGAGCAACCTACGCGGACTTTTCTGTAATGATTCTCACTTGGTTTGTCACCATCTGTTTTGACTTAGTTTTAGCCGTAGAAATTGGATTAATAGCCGCGGGTGCTTTGTTCATCAAACGGATGAGTGATTTAAACCTCGCCAAAGTTCCCGAAAATGAAGTTTTTCCTCCGGGTATTCCTCTGGAATTAGCGAAAGAAATAGCGGTTTATCGGGTAGATGGGCCTGTATTTTTTGGGGCTGCGGAACGCTTTGTTACCTTCCTACGGGATGAGCCGGAAGTGAAATATCTTATTTTACGGATGCGGTTTGTGCCGAATATGGACATCACAGGATTAGTCGCATTAGAAGATATTTACTATGACTTAAAACGTCACGATTGTCGATTGCTTCTTACGGGTTTACAAACGGAAGTCAAAGAGCTTCTAATCCGTACTGGATTTTGGGAAAAAATCGGCGCAGAAAATTGTTTTGACACTACCGATGCTGCCATTTTCTCTATTACTCCCAATTTGCCAGCATTTACTCAGAATAACGCCTGAGATTCTTAGTCAAAGGAGACTGTCAACCTCTCTTGATTTATCTTGAGTAAAGTCGGTGGTTAGCCTTAACATTGGATAACGCGATCGTCTTCCCTGTAGGGGCAATCCCCCCGTGGTTGCCCCCACCAAATCTCCTTTCTCGTGGTTGCCCCCACCAAACCTCCTTTCTCGTGGTTTCCCCCACCAAATCTCCTTTCTCGTGGTTGCCCCCACCAAACCTTTTCTCGTTTCCACAAAATGATAGGATAAATAACAGATGAAGAACATTGTAATAATTGATGATGATGACATTTTTCGCTATTCCGTCTGCCAATTTCTCAGACGTAATAACTTTCATGTCATTACCGCGGAAAATGCCCTCATGGGGTTAGACTTAGCCAAGGAACAATACCCGGATGTAATTATTTGCAATCTGGATATGCCCTCTCTAAAACGAGATGACATCTTACAAAAATTACGCGAATATCCAGAAACAGCCCTAGTTCCGTTGATTTTATTAACAGGAGATAATACCATCTCCAGTCGCCGACTATCTCAGAAATTAGGAGGTAATATTTCCCTCTTGAAAAAAAGTTTGAGATTGAGTGAAATTCTCCAGGCTATTCTAATGAAAATAGTTGACGAACCCCTCCCCAAAACAATGGGTGATTGAAAAGACAGTATTTCCCCAAAAGTCTCCAGTTTCAACTATTTACTAAGTAGAGTCAGATTAAATGAATCAAAATCTCAAGAAAAATCAGCACGATTGTGGTCTTTTTTGTCCATGTGGCTTGGGGAGTCGCCGTCATTTTCTCAAGTCTTTACTTTCAGGCTCAGTCGCGTTAAGTGTGCTGCCATTAACAGCACCCGCCAGAGCAGAAACCCATCAAGCAAAAGCATTAGTTCTCAGTTGTATAGATTTTCGTTTTTTGACAGTAGAGCGGAAGTTTTTAGGGTTAAAAAACCTGCGTAATCAGTATGATTTGACCGCTTTAGCAGGTGCTTCCCTTGCTTTAGCTGGATTTCCTCATCCCTCTGATGCAGAAGCCTTTTGGGATCAGTTAGATATATCTGTTAGACTTCATCAGATCAAAAAAGTGCTCATTATTGATCATCAAGATTGTGGTGCTTACGCGAGTATGATTGACCCCGATTTAAGTAAAGATCCCACACGAGAGTTACAAATTCATAGAGATTATTTGTCTCGTGCTTATCAATCAATTCTTAATCGTTATCCAGATTTGGAAGTAGAGCTTTATTTTGCTACCCTTAATCAGGCAGAATTTTCACCTATTTTGCCTCTACTTGCCAAAGCTAATATCAGTTAAAGAAAACTATTATGGAATCAACACACCGTATTATTGGCGAGGTTAATTAGACATCTTGTGTCCGAGAAATCCATACACAAATAGTTCATTGGCGTAATCAATGGGAACAGTTGTGAATACATGGCTGGCAACGTATAAAATTTGCTCAAGACAAGATTAGTATTTCTTAATAAAAATCTCAGCCCAAGATGATAGAATAGGAATTAGACGAAATTTGTAAACCGTTTTTTAAGGATAGCAAATGAACCGGACAATGGTACAAGAATTAAAAATCAGTTTAGATCAAGTTAGTTTACTACACCGGATTACCGATCGCATCCGTCAATCCCTAGAATTACAAGACATTCTCAAAGCAACGGTAGGAGAAGTGCGTAGTTTTTTGGGAACGGATCGGGTAATGATTTATCAGTTTAATCCAGACAGTAGTGGAAAAGTCATTGCAGAGTCTATAGACTCCGGGCGTTTACCATCATTATTAGGGTTGAATTTTCCCGCGGATGATATTCCCCTCTCCACACGAGAGTTATTTGTCAAAGCACAACTGCGTTCGATCGTTGATGTTGACTCTCGACAAATTGCCCAAAGTGGTTTAGAGAAAAAAGAAATTGGAAATAATTTATTTGAGGATATTCGTTTTCGTCCCGTAGATCCCTGTCATGCCGAATATTTAACCGCGATGGGTGTAAAATCTTCCGTGGTATTACCAATTATTCACCTCGGCAAACTTTGGGGTTTATTAGTTTCTCATCATGCCGAGTCACGGGTAATTCCAGAAGATAAACTCCAGGGTTTACAAATGGTTGTCGATCAATTATCCGTCGCGATCGCGCAATCTCTTCTCCTGATCCAGGCACGAGAGAAAGCCCAAAGGGAAGAAACGATTAATCAAATAGCCTATCTCCTTGATTCATTATCAACGATTGAATTAGAAGTCGCGTTAGAAAAAGCGGTTATCGGGTTACAAGGTTGTGGTGGCAGATTATACATTGAGGGAAGGGAAAATGAACCCAGAATTTATACCTGCGGCAAACAACCAATTTTTGCCGACAATTATCGCTATAAACAACTAGAAGAATATAGTATTTGGCAAGAGCATTTTCAATCAAATAACCAGCCATTTTGGGCAATATCTGATATTTATGAAATACCAAATTTACGAACATTACAACCAGTATTTAAACTAACTACAATTAGGGGGATTTTAATGATACCCCTTCAAAATCGCCAGCAAGTATTGGGTTATTTAAGCATTTTCCGTGATGCAATTGATACAGAAAAATTATGGGCGGGTCAATTTGATCCCGATCAACGTCAACAACAACCCCGTTTATCCTTTGAAGTGTGGAGCGAGTCAAAATTAGGACAAGTCCATCAATGGACAGCCAATGAAATTTCTCTAGCAAAAACATTAGGCAATCATTTTTCTGTAGCAATTCAACAATATGAAATGCACAAAAAAGTGCAAGCATTAAACGCGACTTTAGAACAACAAGTCGAAGAAAGGACAGGTAAATTACAGGAACAAGCAGAACAACAGCGCATTTTATTTAATGTAGTTGCTAAAATTCGAGAATCTCTCGATTTAAAAACAATTTTTAGTAGAACAGCCCAAGAAGTTCGGCGAGCCCTCAAAGCCAATCGAGTCGCAATTTTTCGATTTATTCACACTTCTAATTATAACGAAGGAGAAGTGATCGCGGAAGATGTAGAAACTGAATACCCTTCAATTTTAGGAATAACTGTCTATGATCACTGTTTTGCCGAAAAATATGTCACCCAATATTGTCAGGGTAGGGTTCATGCTATTTCTGATATACAAAACGCGGGTTTACAGGATTGTCACCTGGCATTATTAAAACCCTTCCAAATCAAAGCACATTTAGTCGTTCCTCTCATGCAAGGGGAGGAACTTTGGGGATTACTCTGTGTGCATCAATGTTCAGAAACTCGGCAATGGCAGGACTCAGAAATTAACTTTATCCGGCAAATTTGCACCCAGTTAGGAGTCGCGATACAACAGGCAGAATTATTAGAAAAAACCCAGAAACAGGCCGATAAACTCAAAAGAGTAAGCGAACAACAAAAGACTTTATTTGAAGTAGTCACAAAATTGCGACAATCCCTAAATGTTGAGACAATTTTTCGGACAACCACTGAAGAAGTCTGTCAATTATTAAAAGCCGATCGCGTTTCGGTATATCGCTTTAGTGAGGACTGGGGGGGAGAATTTGTCAGTGATTACGAAGCGGCAAATCCTGATTGGGCGAAAGTGATTACATTAGGAGTAAAAACCGTTTGGGATGATACTTATTTACAAGAAACTCAAGGGGGACGTTACCGTAATAATGAAACCTTTGCCGTCCATGATATTTATCAAGCGGGTTTTGCCCAATGTCACATTGATATTTTAGAGCAATTTCAGATTAAATCTCAAGTAATTGCTCCGATTTTTGTCGGTTCTCATCTTTGGGGATTATTGGCCGCGTATCAACATTCAGGGGTGCGTCATTGGGAAGAGTCGGAAATTCGATTTATGACGCAAATTGGAGCTCAATTAGGTGTCGCGTTTCAACAAGCAGAATTACTGAATCAAACCCAAAAACAAGCCCAACAATTAGCGGAAACTTTAGACAATTTAAAAAGCACCCAAACTCAACTTATTCAAACGGAAAAAATGTCCGGTTTAGGTCAAATGGTTGCAGGGATAGCCCATGAAATTAATAATCCTGTTAACTTTATTTATGGCAATCTTTCTCATGTTAACGAATACTCAAAAAGCTTATTAAGTCTATTAGATTTGTATCAAAGACATTACCCAGAGCCCCATCCTGAAATTGTGGATGAGGCGGAGGAAATTGAGTTGGATTTTATCGCGGATGATTTGCCTAAAATTTTATCCTCGATTACACTAGGTGCTAATCGCATTCGTGAAATTGTGTTATCTTTACGAAATTTCTCCCGCTTAGATGAAGCGGAAATGAAACCTGTTGATATTCATGAAGGGTTAGATAATACTTTATTTATTTTGCATCATCGCGTAAAAGGAAAGGGAGATTTCCCGGCAATTCAGGTTATTAAACTCTATGGTAATTTACCACAAGTAGAGTGTTATGCCGGACAATTAAATCAAGTATTTATGAACGTTATAAGTAATAGTATTGATGCTTTAGAAATGGCTGAAAATCAGGATAAATTTAAAAAAATAAATGTTCAACCAACTATTACAATTAACACAGAAGTGATAGAAAATTATTGGGTAAGAATCACCATAAGTGATAATGCTTTAGGAATGCCAGAAACGGTAATAAAACGTATTTTTGATCCTTTTTATACAACTAAAGCCGTCGGAAAAGGAACAGGTTTAGGTTTATCTATTAGTTATCAAATTGTCGTGGAAAAACATGGAGGAAGTTTCCGTTGTACTTCTCAACCCGGAGAAGGAACCCAATTTTTTATTGAAATTCCCATTCATCAGTCTAATAGTAATGGTTAATAAGCGTGTTAGGGATTAGGGATTAGGAATTAGGGATTAGGAATTAGGGATTAGGAATTAGGG
>JBEDKD010000003.1:0-15424 GCA_041172365.1 Cyanobacteriota bacterium
CATCCTGTTTTTCCCCTGACAAATTCCTAAACCACCGTTGGATAAACTGCTGCATTTGTTCATCCTGAAACGGTTGGGTGAGATAGGTTTGAAAATCCCATAATTGCGACGGATTCGCTTGCCACAAATTCAACCGACAGGAGATAATTAACTGGGCTTTTGTCACCCAACCTTGGAAATTTAAGGACTGTCTAGCTGTATCGCCCATCTCATCCAAACCATCCAACAGTAACCAGACTGCACCTTCATCAAATTTCTTCCTCCAGTCTGCTTTAATTTGCTCCGTTGCATCAATTAACGCTTTATCAAGCCAATCTTCTTTTAAATGTTTATCAAGTGGTTGATTACCCAATTTACCCAATTTTGCCAAATCAACCCAAATTACTAAATCGTCGGTTTCTTGTAATAACCAAAACGCCAATTTCTGTAATAATGTGGTTTTTCCGGCTCCGGGTTCCCCAATAATGGCAATATTTTTCTGACTCCGTTGGCTAATTACTTCCTTGAGAAACTCCGGGTAGACAAACCGTTTTTCTACTACTTCTTCTTGTCGGGTGTAGAATTGAGAACCGCGATCGGGTTCGATATCCTGTTGGTATTGTGAAGCACGATCGCGCTTCGGTTGCACCAGTGCCAAATCAACAAATAAATCTTCATCAATTAAATCACGATTACAATAGGCACGACGTAAGACACTATTACTGGTTAACTGAGTCTGCTTTTTCAACATCCGACGGCAGACATCTTGCCATTCATCTATCACATATTCCACCGGAAACCCGGCAATTTTTTGACCAATGAGGATGCTTTTTTTGATTTGGTCGTAGTCGCGTTGGGAACTCTCGACAATGATAATAATACTGCCTTCTTCTACCTTGGCAATGGAGAGGGTGTCATCGTTGAGGAATGTTTGGAGATGTTGGGTAATTTCGGTAATTTTCTCTTGCGCTTGTTGATAATTTCCTTTGAGTCCTAAAACACAGCGTTTTTTGATATTGGTTGTGGTTTTCTCATACTCCTCAATCAAGAATTGGCGCAAAATCCCTAATTTCCCACGATATGACTGTTTAAGTTTTGGACAATCTGCCTGAAACTTTTTATAAATTTCTTGCATTCGCTTGGTGACAGCTTCAACACCAATCTGATATTTTTTATCGAAAATTCCTTCATTTAGCACCAGGGTAAATTCGGCTTCAGTTTTAATATGACGGTCTTTCTCTGGGAATCGTTTCAATAAAGTTTCTGTCTCTTCTAGGGAGAGATCGCGCTTTTCGGCTTGTTCCTGTAGAAATTGTTGCCAATCCATTGCCCTGACCACCACTCAGTTAACTCTACTGATACTCTAGTTGATTTTCTCAAAAATTGCAACCCTAAACCATTGATATGTCTAGCTTTCCACTATTTTCCACTTTATTACACTTCTCGTTCCAATTCGGTTCTTTAAAATAGCCATAAGCTAGGTTTTGTTGAACTCAAAGCGCAATTATGGAACACATTAAAAACATCCTGGCTAACGATCCTCTTACTCAGAAGATTCTCGCCGCGAGTAACGGCTCATTGAATCCGATCGTCCAAAACGCGATCGCGACATCTCAAGTACCTGTTGATACCCTGGGCTATTCAGTGGTGTTTCACATTCCCGCGACTAAGTTTTCCGCCGCCAAACCGCATATACATGGACTGATTGAACCATATCGCGGTTACAATGCTTCTCTGTCTGATGGCAACTGGTTTGATCAGAAAAATAATCGTTGGTATCCTGAACCCATTGTGCTCGTAAAATCCTACATGACTTTGGATGTTTTACAAGGTCATTTAACGACAACCTTACAACGTTCCTACACAATGGGTAAAGCCTTGGGAGAAAGCGCGATCGCGTTGGAAATTCTCACCCAAAATTTTATGCTCATCATTCCCACCGGGGGCTAACTCAAAACCGGGTTTCTTCATCAAGTGAAAAGAAACCCGGTTTCTGGAGTCAGATTTTCACAGAAGTTGAGAAAATAATTTAAGGAGTCGGATTAGGATAAAGCGCGTGAACTTCATTAATTTCCGCGATAATTTCCTCACTGAGATTAACATTCACACTGCTCAGATTTTCCCTCAGTTGTTCCAGACTCGTAGCACCGATAATCGTACTACTCACAAACCAACGCGATCGCGCATAAGCTAAAGCCAACTGTGCCGGAGTTAAACCGTGTTTATGGGCAATATTCACATAAGCTTGTACCGCCGAATTAACATTAGTTTTATCGTAGCGTTGTCCGAAACCTTGGAATAAAGCCAGACGAGTATTTTCAGGAATACCACTGAGATATTTTCCCGTTAATAACCCAAAACCCAAAGGACTATAGGCCAATAATCCCACATTATTAAATCGACAAGCTTCTGCCAAATTAATGTGAAAAGTCCGATTGATCAAATTAAAGGCATTTTGAATCGAAATAATCTTAGGTAAACCATGTTTTTCGGCTAAATGACAAAACTCACAAACTCCCCAAGCTGTCTCATTACTGATACCGAAATACCGTATTTTTCCCGACTTAATTAAATCGGCAAAAACTTCTAATTGTTCTAAAATCGGGATAGTTTCACGTTCATTTTGAGGATCATAATCCCGTGCGCCAAATGAGGGAACATAGCGATCAGGCCAATGAATTTGATATAAATCAATGTAGTCCGTTTTTAAGCGTTTGAGACTATCATTTAACGCTTCCTCGACATTAACGCGATCTATTTTATTTTTCCCTTCCCGTATCCATGTTAAACGCTCACTTGGTCCCGCAACTTTAGTCGCGAGAATAATTTTATCCCGTTGTTGTTTAACTAACCATTCACCAATATATTCCTCTGTTTTGCCTTGAGTTTCTGGGTGAGAGGGGACGGGATACATCTCCGCGGTATCAATAAAATTAACACCCTCAGAAATCGCATAATCCAGTTGTTGACTCGCATCTTCAACAGTATTCTGATGCCCATAAGTCATCGTACCTAAGCAGATTTCTGAGACTAATAAATCACTATCACTAAGTTTTTTGTACTCCATCGGTTAAGGCTCCTCAAACTCTTTTATCCTATTTTAGCAAATTTTTGTCCGATGGGGATAAACAATTATCAAGGGTAACTTTGCCCCATTTTTTTCCGAAGTATGGGAAATCAAATAAAACACAAAGACACAAAGACACCAAGGAGTAATTTCTTATTATTTTCTGTCGGAAAAAGATCGTAATGGCAGGGTTAATTGGGAAAACATTATCTAAATAGGGGTGAAAGATACCTTACTCTTTTTTCCTGCCTTTGTGTCTTCGTGCCTTTGTGTTTATACTATTTTGAAAAAAAAATTGTGGCAATATCTCCCGTTTGAAAAGTCTGATCCGATCACTGAAAATAACCCGATCGCGCTTATTGACTATACTTCCAAACTAAATTACCCAGAGTGTCGATATAACCCTCTTTACCATTTAACGTAACCGCGGCTAATCCATTAATAAACCCATGAGCGCGATCGAATTGAGGGGGAATTACCATTTTTCCCGTTTTATCAATATACCCTTGTTTATTTCCTAATTGCACAGGTGCTAACCCTTCGGAAAAACCTACCGCGTCATCAAATTTTGCTTCAATTACAAAGTTACCCGTTTTATCAATAAATCCCCATTTACCACGCATTTTAACCGCGGCTAACCCTTCGGAAAATCCCCAAGTTTCATTGAATTTAGGCTCAATTACTATTTTTCCCGTTTTGTCAATATAACCCCATTTTCCATCAATTAAAACACCCGCCATCCCTTCCACAAAGAATAACCCGATATCAAATTGAGGGGGAATTACCATTTTTCCCGTTTTATCAATATAGCCAAATTTTCCTCGGACTCCCACCACCGCGAATCCTTCTGTAAAAGTCGGTGTGGAGTCAAATTGTACTGGAATTACTATCTTTCCTGTGGAGTCAATATATCCCCATTTTCCCCTGATTTGTACCGCGGCTAATCCTTCGGAAAAACCTTCCCAAATTTCATCAAATTGAATGGGAATTACGGTTTTTCCATTTTTATCTATAAATCCAAATTTATTCCCTAGTCTCACACCCGCAAGCCCTTCTAAGAAAAAATAACCCTCATCAAAGACAGTAGGAATTACTTGTTTGCCTTTGGTGTCAATATAGCCTAATTTATTGCCGATTTTTACCGCGGCTAATCCTTCGGAAAAGTTACGCACCTCGTCATATTTCGGTTTTACTATCACTTTGCCATTTTTATCAATAAATCCCCATTTCCCGTTTTTGAGAATGGGAAATAATACCGCGGATTCTTGTTTGGAATTGGCGGCAAGACTCGTTTGTGTTAGCACTTTGTTTGTCGGGAAAGCATTCGCCCTTGGTTGATTGGTGACGACATTTATCCCGACAAGTGTTATACTCATTATCAGCGCGATCGCGGTTTTCATGATTTTCCTGATTTTTAATGAACAAATGGGCTAAACTTCTACGCTTTTCAACCACATAAAGTAGGATAAGCATCCTGCTTGTCACAGGCTCCAAGCCTGTTTTACTATGAAAAATGCGTAACAGCTTAAACTTCTATCTATTGGGGATTTTAGATATAGTTTATCTTATCTGACAGGGGGAAACGATCGCGCTCCGGGTAATTATTTCACATTGGCGCGATCGTTCCCATCAAACCACCCGGATTATAAGAGAAATATTATTTTCTTTGTAACTTTAACCCCCGAATAGAATAATCTAATAACTCCATTGGGTGCATTAAAGCAATGTCTTTTCCTTGTAATTGCAAATGCTTCTTAATTTGCAATGCACAACCCGGATTCGGTGACGCGATTAATTCTGCCCCTGTATTTAATAAATTTTCGACTTTTTGTTGTCCTAATTCATCCGCGACTTCCGGTTGTAACATATTATAAACACCCGCACTACCACAACATAAAGCCGCGTCTAAGGGTTCTTTTAATTTTACCCCCGGAATTTGTCGCAATAATTGACGCGGTTGCACACTAATTTTTTGTCCATGTAATAAATGACACGCGTCTTGATAAACTATTGTTAATTCTCCCTCCTCAACTAAGGGCGAAAGTTTCGTAGTTAATCCCACATTAGCTAAAAATTCCTGCGCGTCTTTGACATTATTGGCAAACTCCTTGGCTTTTTCCCGATAAGAGGGATCATCTGCTAAAATATGACCATATTCTTTTAAAGTATGACCACATCCTGCGGCATTAATAATAATAGCATCAACCCCCGTTTCGGCAAAACTATCTATCATTTGTCGCGCTAATGTTTGGGCTTGTGCGGTTTGCCCTTGGTGTTCGGGTAATGCGGCACAACATCCTTGACTTTTGGGAATAATCACTTCATATCCATTCGCGGTTAAAACTCTTACCGTGGCTTCATTTACCGGGTTAAAAAAGATGCGTTGTACACATCCTAAAATGACTCCAACACGACCGCGTTTTTCCCCTTGGGCGGGTATAATATCCGGTAAGGTATTCCGAAATGATTCTACTGTTACTTCGGGTAAAATCGAATCCATCGCGGCTAAACGAGGTGATATATTTTTCAGTAATCCGGTTTGACGAATTAATTTTTGCAATCCGAGTTTTTGATAGAAAAATACGGGGATTAATAAAGGGCGCAAGCGCGTGGGATAGGGAAATAAATTAAAGATGAGCGATCGTAAGATTTTATCGCCGAAATTGCGCTCATAATTACGTTCGACTTGATGACGAGTTGCCGAGATTAATTTATCATATTGTACACCAGAAGGACAGGTACTTACGCAAGCTAAACAGCCTAAACAAGAATCAAAATGTTGTGCGGTTGCTTGATTTAAAGGGGCTTCGCCTTCGTTAATAGCATCCATTAAATAAATACGGCCCCTGGGAGAAGCCATTTCTTTACCAATTACTCGATAACTGGGACAAGTTGATAAACAAAATCCACAATGTACACAGGTATCTATTAATTTCGGCGCGGGGGGATTTTTGGTATCAAATCCGATAAAAGATGGGTTGGTTAAGGGTGTTTTTTCTTCTGTGGGAGAATTAGCCGTTTTCAAGTCAATCTTTTCGGAAATTTGCATAGATTTTTTTCTCGGTTTGATGGATTCGGCGGTTGGGTTGATGGGGTGATATCTAGTTTCGTAGGTTGGATTGATGGGCGATATATAGCATTTTTAAATGAGATGTAAATGTGGTACGGGCATTAGCCCGTCACAGGCAAGATGCCTGTGCCACAAGTTTTACCTCTGAAATGTCAACACTATATCGGGTTATAGTTAGATATTATCATCAACCCAACCTAGGTTTAAATTTTACCAACAAAGCGACAAGGACTGAAAATGTTTTGGGGATCAAATTGTTGTTTCAGTCGTCGCATTAAATCCAGACTATTTCCATTATAACCCCAAACTTCTATTTTTCCCTTTAACTCACTAGGTGCTTTTAATATTGTCAGAAAACCGCCCTTGGTTTCACACCATCGACGAATTTCTAATAATTTTTCGGGGGTTGATGTCTCTAAACGTAATACTCCTAAACCCACACCTCCATGAATTAATACGGTTTCCTGTTGTAATTTATTTAATGTATTAACGGCTTCTGAGGGAAGCATTCCTATTTTACACAAAATCGGTGATGATGATTCGATCGACCATATTTGCTGTTTTAATTGTTGCCATAAGTTTGTATCATCGGTGTCAGTATAGGTGTTTCCTGACAATCCTAAATTATGCCCCATTTCTAACAAACGTTTAGCTTGCTCTTTGACACTTTCTGGGATACTTTGAAATCTTACCAGTAATCCCATCTCTTTACCAAGGCCTATTTTTTCGATGAGGGGACTTGAGACTAAATCCAGAGAAATTGGTGTTAAAGTCGAAGATAATAAGCTTTTGGTAACTTGATTTAGCGCGTCATTTTTTCCTGTTAATAAGACAGTTTGGGAAGCATCGGGTAAGGGATAAACACGGAAAGTTACCTGAGTAATAATACCAAGAGTGCCGTAGGAGCCTGTCAATAATTTCATTAAGTCATATCCGGCAACATTTTTGACAACTTTTCCCCCAGCTTTGGCAATTTTACCATCGTGACGGACAAAGGTAATTCCTAATAACATATCTCTGACTCCTCGATCGCGTTGTCGGCGGGAACCGGTATCGGCTGTCGCGACAATTCCGCCAATCGTCGCGGTTTCAGGATAGGCAGGATCGAGGGCAAGAAATTGACCTTTTTGTGCTAAAATAGCTTGTAAATTAGCAAACTTCATACCGGCTTCCACGGTAACGGTTAAATCTCCGATCGCGTGCTCAATAAGTCGATTCAGGTTTTGGGTACTAAGAAGGAGCTCGGAAGGCTTGACTAAATTACCCCAATCTAATTTACTGGTATTTCCACAGGGTATAATAGTCCTCTTATGTTGGGACGCGATCGCGACAACGGCGGCCAAATCTTCTTGAGTATGGGGAGAAACAATATACTCAGGGATGTTTGGAGACGCGATCGTGTTTCGAATGATCTCTTGACATGAGGGCGAGAGATCATTAGTAGAAAGGATAGCATCAACACCAACTAAGCTTTCCCAGTCTGGACCGATGGGGGAAGTTAACAAAGGATTAACGTTCATTAAAGTTCTTAATGTTCTCTAAAAAAACCATGCAAAAAAGCATTATTATCATTAAACCTTAAAATCGGTATTGTAACACAGAAAAATTCTCAAAACAATGACAAATCATCGACTTTCTATAGGAATTGCTGGATTAGATGAAATTTTACATGGGGGTTTAATGCCTCGGCGATCCTATTTAGTGCGTGGTGGACCGGGCACGGGAAAGACAACACTGGGGTTTCACTTTTTAACAACAGGAGTCACGGGAGCCGAGTCAACTCTTTTTATTACCTTTGTGGAACCGGAGGAAGATTTGCGAGAAAACGCGTTTCATCTTGGGTTTAACTTAGATGGGATTAATTTTCTCGATTTAAGTCCCACTTCTGACTTTTTCACCCAGGTGGAAACTTACGATATTTTTTCACCCGCGGAAGTGGAGCGAGAGCCTATTACTCAAAAAATTATTGAATATATAGAAAAACTGAAACCACAACGGGTTTTTATTGATACGATCACACAATTTCGCTACTTATCCGCGGATGAGTATCAATTTCGGAAACAAGTTCTTTCTTTTTTACGGTTTTTGATCAAAAACGGCGTGACAGTTGTCTTGACTTCTGAGGTAACTTCTACCGCACCCGATGATGATTTACAGTTTATGAGTGATGGGATTATTCATTTAGAATTATCTCCCGAAACGCGATCGCTACAAATCACCAAGTTTCGCGGATCTAATTATCAAGAGGGCTCTCATTCTTTTCGCCTCACTTCACAGGGAATGGAAGTCTTCCCTCATTTAATGCCTGAAAGTTATAAACGGGATTTTATCACAGAGATTATTTCCTCGGGCATACCGGAATTGGATCAGTTATTACATGGCGGTTTGGAAGGGGGAATGGTGACATTAATTACTGGACCTAGTGGTGTGGGGAAAACGACTCTGGGTTTGCAATTTCTCAAGGAAGCCGCGACTAAAGGTGAGCGATCGCTGATTTATATTTTTGAGGAGTCAGTACAGACTTTAATACGACGTTGTGAGTCGATAAATATTCCCATTAATACCATGATTCAAGAAGAAACACTCGTGGTAGTTCCCGTGGAACCTTTTTTATATACCCCCGATCATTTGGCACGTTTAGTGCGTCAAGAAGTGGAGGAGTTGGGAACAAAAATTGTTATGATTGATAGTATTTCCGGTTATGGCTTTTCCATGCAATCTGAAAGTTTAGTAAATCATTTACACGCGTTGTGTAACTATCTCAAAAATATGGGGGTGACGGTGATTCTCATTAATGAATTGGAAATGAGATCCGGTGAGTTTCGGATTACTGAAATAGGGATTAGTTACTTAGTCGATAATATTATATTTATGCGTTATATGGAGCGTCATTTTGCGAAAACGACGGAAATTCGTAAGGCGATCGGTGTCATGAAGAAACGAGTCAGTAATTTCGAGAAAAGTTTACGCGAAATAGAGATTACTCCCTCTGGTATTAAGGTGAGTCAACCCGTATCAGGAATTGGGGGAGTTTTAACGGGTGTTCCTATTTGGAATGATGATGAACCTGTAACAATTTAAGCGTTATCTTCATAAACCGGGTAGTTATTTATGCAGGAAAATCACGATTTTTCCTGAAAAACCCGGTTTCTTGCTCTCATCTGAGGACGTAAAAACATCTGTGTTTATCTGTGTTTATCTGCGGTAAAAAAATTGATCATAACACCAACCAAAATCCTCCCCTTTTTAATTTTAACAAGGTTGACAAATTTAATCCTATCAAATCCGGTTGATTAATCCTAATATCGGGATCGGGGCGGGTTTTCTGAAACTATCGCTTTTCTTGCAGTTATTGGCAAACCCGCCCCTACATCAATTCCCTTCATTTAACCGGACATGATATCAGTAGCTAGTTGACAAATTTAATCCTATCAAATCCGGTTGATTAATCCTAATATCGGGATCGGGGCGGGTTTTCTGAAACTATCGCTTTTCTTGCAGTTATTGACGATCCCACCCCTACATCAATTCCCTTGATTTAACCGGACATGATATCAGTAGCTAGTTGACCATTTATTTTACCATTAAAACCATAGACTTCTCGACTACCGCCAAAGGGGACTAATTGCACTTCTCTTTGATCTCCTGGTTCAAATCTTACCGCCGTACCCGCGGGGATATCTAATCGCATTCCTTTGGTTTTTTCTCGGTCAAATTCTAAGGCTTCATTCACTTCATAAAAGTGATAATGGGAACCTATTTGAATGGGGCGATCGCCTGTATTTGCTACTAACACAAGTAGGGTAGGTTTCCCTAGGTTTAATTCAATTAAACCCGGTTTCACAATAATTTCACCCGGAATCATATTCACCTCTATTTTTGACTATGGGGACGGAGACAGAAACCCGGTTTCTTAAACAATTCCTTCACCTTTGAGGAAAAATGCCTTGATTCGTCGGTTGGGTTGAGGGACGAAACCCAACCGACAAAAAATCGCGAAGGTATTGTTGCCGTCAAGCCACAACAAAAACCGGGTTTCTGTTATTATAGTTTAACGAATAGGATTATGGACTGTTACTAATTTTGTCCCATCAGGAAATGTCGCCTCGACTTGAACTTCTTGGACCATTTCGCTGATACCTTCCATGACATCTTCTCGCGTGAGAAGGGTTGTGCCATAACTCATTAATTCGGCCACGCTACGACCTTCTCTCGCACCTTCTAAAATCGCCGCGGAAATATACGCGATCGCTTCAGGATAGTTTAATTTTAATCCTTTTGCTTTGCGACGTTCCGCGACAAGTCCCGCGGTAAAAATCAGGAGTTTATCTTTTTCTTGGGGAGTTAATTGCATAATAATTCCTAGTTTGATGTTAGCCAGACGAGTGTCTTGATCAATGAAGTTATGGCATCTCTTCTCTAATTTCTTATTTCATCAAATTTTTGTCCCTTCGTCAAGACTCGAAGGGACTGAAATTCTTTCGACAAAAAATGTCTTAAAACTATTAAGAAATAATTGATTTTTGCCGCGATTCTTGACAGGAATTACGAAGTGTGCGATGATAGGTCACAGGAAACGTAAAAATGGCCATACCCTTGACTGATTGCCCGGATATGGGGCCCAAGACTGACGGAAAAAGTCCGAAAGCTGGATAAACCAGTTTCTCGCGTCGGTGGTGGAGGTTCCCCGATATCGACACAATAGCCCATCGGGAAGACGGGTAAGGCCCATTTTTACGCCTTCTCCCTCGGTGAGAGAGGGGGGGAAGAGCGATCGCGCTTGGGCGATCATGTCTGGGGTAAGGGGTTTACCGATAACAGTGAAAGTCGCGATCACAGGTTGTCCGGCTAAAGTATAGCGACTGTGCCACATTTCTTCAGAGCCTTGGAGTTGTTGTCTATCTATCCATAAAGGGCGGTTTTCTTGCCAGATTTCGGTGCGCGATCGCCATTCGCCTTGGAGGAATTTTTCACCCCTCGCGGTGCGCCCAAAACGATTAATTTCCCAGAGAAATAAACTCGCACCCGTTTCCAATTCAATACGAATATCTTGACGAAACCGTGCATCGTTAAAAACGATCGTTTCTTGGGGAAACCACTCTAAACAGGCATCTTTGGCTACTTTAATATTAATCGTTTGTTGTGCTTCTTGTCCATTAGTCCGATAAATTTTACCCGCGGTAGCTGTGGTAATTAAAGCTTGGGCTTGGGGTTGAAGTTCAATATCTAAAGAAACGCGATCGCCCCCCACAATACCCCCCGCGGTATGTAAAATAATACTATGACAAATCCTTTTTCCTTCTGGATAAAAGGGACGTTGTACCTTCAGAGGTGCTTGGGCAAATTGGTGTAAAATTTGGGTTTCATTATCACGATATCCATAGACTAAATTAAGATATCCATGCCAGTTTTGTGTGTTTTCTTCTAATGTCATCTTCAGGGTAGTTGGGCGAGAATAATATAATCATCAAGGGAGTAATTCAAGTCAAACTTTAATCCCAAATACTGAGAAGAAAGATGTCTCATCTTATTTTGAACTGGCAAATTTTCCTTGGCAAATTGATTAAAATTCTCCGTTCTTTTTCTATTTCCAGTTGAAGTTAGATATTGATACCAAACTAGATTTAATCCTAAATCTTTAACAAATCTTGTCACTAAATCTCTTTCCACAAAAACGTCATCTGATTGACGAATATTATAGGGAATAAATAACTTTTTATCTTGAATAATTAGCAAAACATAGCCAGACTCTTTGAGGCTATTAGTAATTATTTCATGATAAACCCGTAGGGATTTTATGCGTAAGTCTGACTCAGCGAAAAAGCAATGAGAAATGACAATAAAATCGAAATAACCTTTAGGGATGAGACGAGATTTTTTATCATAATCAAAGAAACTTGATGAATTAAACCGAAAATAAGCATTTACACCCTTGGGTTCCATATATTTTCGCCAAAACTGTAAACCACGATACTGAAAAGCTTTTTGTTGATCTAAAGAATAATAAGAAATATCCAATTGTGGCAGGGAAAAAAAGCCACTCATACTCTGAAATAATAACGCGAGTCCATAGGCGACTGTACCTGGGCCGGCCGCAATATCGAGTATTTTCATTTCCGTTGGTAATAACCCTGCTTTATAAATAAGAAACCACGCGATATAATTACAATAGACATTTGCCAGAAAATATCTCATTAAATAAACCAGGGGACTCAACTCTAAATTATATTTAGGCTCTTTCCCACCTTTGAGATTATTAATATCATCAATGGCCTCTTTTAATAATTCATTAAACCGGGTGTTGCGACTATAAATTTTTAATTCCTCTTCGATAAACTTCACTAAATGGCTTTCAAAGTCATCAAAAACTCTGGGATCAATCCCTTGACATTGAAGCATTCCTTCATCATGTTGAATCATTTTGAAGCTTTGAGTAATAAATTCGATAAATTTCTGATCTGGAGCTAAATTTAAAGTATTTAAACTATCTAGCTCCAGACTTAATTCATCAAATTTTTTAAACGTAAACTCTAAATCTAATTCGGCAAATTTTTGGGAAACTTCCCTTAATTGTTGATCTTTTTCTTTTAAGGCTCGTTCTAATTTTAAGTTGTCTTGAAAGAGTTTTTCTTGCCAAGACAGTTTTGCCCCGGATTGTTTAATTTCTTTTAATATTCTTCTGGCTTCGGGGATATTTCCCTGTTGTAACGCGAGCATAAAGTTGAGAGAGCGCCACAAATTTGCGAGAGAATTAATCATAACCAAACCCTGTTTTACCTTCCATTATTTGCACACTGGGGAGCATCGCGGTTAGTTTACTTTTAAACTTTTGATAGCTCTCCCGCTCCTGATTATACCACCAAGAGTATTTTTGTTTAAGCTCGATCGCGTCCGAGCGAGTGGACGCCACCAGCGATCGGGCATTAGCCGGGTGAAAATCTTGAATCACCACGCGATCGACTATTTCCAATTTAGGAATAAAACCCGCTTCATCCTCTTCTAAAGTTGGAAGTAAGGGGGTAATCGTAATCGAAAAGCGGACATCGTGGACATGATTACAAGGGATATTATATCGAAGTTTAGCAACAGCTTGGAGACGAGAAGTAATACTCGACGATCGCGGTTCAAAATCTCGTCGGACTTTTTCGCTACCTGTGGGGATACTAATATTAATGCGTAGGTGATGAAACTCGCGTAAAATATCAATATCTCTGGTAATCATGGGGCTACGAGTTTGAATAACTAAGATCGGTTGATACTTTACCATTACTTCTAATAACCGTCGAGTTAACTGCTCCTTAGCCTCAATAGGTTGATAGGGATCTGTGACACTACTCATATAGATACTCGGAACGCGATCGGGATTTTTTTGATACCAATTCGCCAATTCTTTCTCTAAAATTAGGGGTGCATTTTCTTTCACAATAACCCAATTTCCCCAATCTTCACGCATTTGAGGATTAGGGCTAAAAGCCGCGGCATAACAATAACTACAGCCATATTGACAACCCCGATAGGGATTTAGAGTAAAATCATAAGCACTAATAAAACCCGTTGCTTTATTTAAAATAGATTGGGCTTTATTTCCATAAACCCTCGCGCTGCCAAAATTTTCGCGTAAGGGAATTGTCTTTTTCCCAACACTATATCCTTCAAATTGCGACTCTGCCATAATTTTTTATGAAAAAATACGACATTGATAGAGAGTATTATAGCACATATTTGGGGCGGGGTATCTCAACCCAAAATGCGGGTTTCTTGAATTTGAGTGCATCGGACTGTATAACTAATGGTACAAGATGTGATTATAATAATTAATAGCAAATTTTAGGTAAATTGACTATGCACGCGAGGAAAGCCTCCCCAAATTTATCACCGACTGACAATGTATTTTAGCCATGTTTGCTGAAGACAGAAGATTATTACCTTCGGCTTTATTCACCCGTTGCGTCAAAGATTGCTTAGAAGGAGCTAATTCATATAATGTTTTCGGTGGGTTATTTCCGGCAATCAATCAACCCGGAATAACTCTCGATGGAATATATCAAGGGGCAAAATATTTTAATAGTGGATTGTTTGGCGAAATTCATCCGATGAAACTCAAATATGGCGAGTTAAAACTCCTAGATAATTGTGCCAAACTCGACTGGAGTAAAGTGTACCCTTCGATTTTTCGGACTATCTTTGAAGATAGGTTAAAGACGCGGCTCCGGGGTGATGAAATTCTGCTCAATAAGGAGCATCTCATTTTTTCCCAGATATCTGTAGGGGAGAAGCATTCCGGCAGATAACCTATTGATGACAACCAGGGATTAATTACCGGAATGCTTCGCCCTCTTCAAAAGTGAGATGCACCCGCTCAATATATTTTTGTCGGGTGAGTAAGGCGGGGATTATTCGGGCATCATATCGAAAAGGTAAAAATCCACCTTACCCACCATTTCTTACTCGATGTTTGTGGATAATACGGCTCCCATTTTTCGGGTAAAAATCACAGATTAATCACCGTCTTACCCACCCGACAAACATCCCATTATACTGCTAAAAATCGTTGAATCACCTCATCACTTAAATCACTGGTTAACCCCGACGCGACAATTCCCCCTTTTTGCATAGCATAATACCAGTCAGCTTGCTTGACAAAATGCAAATGTTGTTCTACTAATAAAACCGAAATTCCTCGCGTTTCAATAATCCGACGCACCGCGGCTTCAATTTCCAAAATAACTGATGGTTGTATTCCCTCCGTCGGTTCATCTAATACTAATAATTTGGGATTTCCCATCAAAGCACGCGCGATCGCTAACTGTTGTTGTTGTCCTCCACTTAAATCACCTCCTAAACGAGATAACATAGTTTTTAATACAGGAAATAACTCAAAAATTTCATCGGAGATTTCCGGTTTTGGAGGTCGATTTTGTCTAGCTTCTAAGCCTAAAATTAAATTTTCCTCTACAGTCAAACGAGGAATTATTTCTCTACCTTGGGGTACATAACCAATACCCATTTTTGCCCGTTTATCGGGAGATTTAGAAACAATTGAATCACCCAAAAAATTAATATTACCTTTTCTGGGTGGTAATAATCCCATAAGAGTTTTCAATAAAGTGGTTTTACCCACCCCATTGCGGCCAATTAAACAAACCATTTGCCGATCGCGCACACTTAAATCAACATCACGGAGGATATGACTCTCGCCATAATAAACATTCAAATCAGAAATTTTTAACATCATAATGGGTAATAGGTAATGGGTAATGGGTAATGGGTAATAGGTAATAGGTAATGGGGAATGGGGAATGGGGAAT
>JBEDKD010000004.1:0-4230 GCA_041172365.1 Cyanobacteriota bacterium
ACCGTTCCCTATTGTGAGCTACAGCCAAGGACTCGATATTAATACCCTATTCCCCTTTGCACTCGATAATTTCCAGAAAGACGCGATCCGGGCTTTGGATGCTGGAAAGTCGGTTGTGGTATGTGCCCCGACAGGTTCGGGGAAGACTCTTATTGGCGAATATTCTATCCATCAGGCTTTAGCCAGAGGCGGGCGAGTCTTTTACACTACTCCCCTCAAAGCCCTCTCTAATCAAAAATTACGGGATTTTCGGGCGCAATTTGGTACGGATCAGGTGGGACTTTTGACGGGGGATATTTCTATTAACCGTGATGCTCCTATTTTGGTAATGACGACGGAAATTTTCCGTAATATGCTCTATGGGACTCCCATCGGTGAAGTGGGGACTTCTTTGGTAGGGGTGCAAACGGTGGTACTGGATGAGTGTCATTATATGAATGACAGACAACGGGGTACGGTTTGGGAAGAGTCTATTATTTATTGTCCGAGGGAAATTCAATTAGTCGCGCTCTCTGCAACGGTGGCTAATAGTGAACAATTAACGGACTGGATTAATCGCGTTCATGGTCCGACTGAGTTAATTTATTCTGATTTTCGTCCGGTTCCTCTTCAGTTTCATTTCGGTAATGATAAGGGTATTTTTCCCCTTTTGGATGATACTAAAAAACGGATTAATCCTCGTCTGGCTACTACTAGGAAACAATCGAAGGAACAACGGGGACATATTCCGGCTCCTTCTTTGACTTATATGCTTTCTCTTTTGGCTCAACGTGATATGCTTCCCGCGATTTATTTTATTTTTAGTCGCCGAGGATGCGATCGCGCTGTGGCAGAAATTGGGAGTTTATCTCTTGTTACTCCCCAGGAAGAGGCTCTATTAAGAGGTTTAGTAATGGATTTTTTAGCCCGGAACCCCGAAGCGGGGCGATCGGGTCAAATTGAAGCTCTTTGTAAAGGAGTGGCAGCCCATCACGCGGGCATTTTACCCGCGTGGAAAGGCTTAGTGGAAGAGTTATTTACTAAGGGATTAATTAAGGTTGTTTTTGCTACGGAAACTTTGGCCGCGGGTATTAATATGCCTGCCCGTACTACAGTTATTTCTACTTTATCAAAACGCACGGATCGAGGTCATCGTCTTCTTAACGCGTCGGAATTTCTGCAAATGGCGGGACGGGCTGGCCGTCGTGGAATGGATGAATTAGGTTATGTTGTTACGGTTCAAACTCCCTTTGAAGGCGCGAAGGAAGCGTCTTATTTAGCAACCTCAAAACCCGATGCTTTATCGAGTCAATTTACTCCCAGTTATGGTATGGTTTTGAATTTATTACAAACTCATACGATTGAGCAAGCTAAGGAGTTAGTTGAGCGCAGTTTTGGACAATATATTTCGACGCTTTATTTGGAACCTCAACAGGAGGCTCTGGATCAGTTAAAGAGGGAAATGCAAGTTTTAACGGAAGAGCTCGCGGTTTATGGTAATGGTAATATTAATTCTTTAGAGAAGTTATTGGGGAATTATGAGAAATTGCGCGATCGTCTTAAGCAAGAAAAACGTCTCTTAAAAACCCTTCAACATCAAGCGGAAGAGGCTCTGGCAAAGGATATGGCGATCGCGGTTTCTTTTGCGGCGCTCGGCACAATTCTAAGTTTAAAGGGGAAACACGTTCCCACGGCAAAACGGCCAGATTCCCATGCCATTCCCGCGGTATTAGTGGAAAAAATACCCGGTTCCGGTCAATCCCAAAATTTAGTATGTTTAGGAAGAGATAATCGCTGGTATGTTGTCACCAGTAGCGATGTTGTCGGGTTACATGGGGATATTCCGCGATTCACGATTGTGGAACATTTGGTAACGCCCCCCGAAATGGTTTTAAAATTAGGTCAATGTCGTAAAGGCGATGAAACAACAGCCGCGATCGTTCAACAAATACCCGATCGCGATATATCACCATCATCCCCCGAAGTTTATGAACAACAAAAACGCACGGAAGCCGTTGAAATCCAATTAAATAATCATCCCATTCATCAATGGGGAAACCCAGGTAAAATTTTAAAACGATTTAATCGTTTAGAGTCCCTAGAAAAAGAAGTGCATTGGCGGCAAATAGAATTAGATAGACAGCGATCGCACTATTGGGAGGAATTTCTCAATTTAATCGCGATTTTACAAACCTTTGGCGGATTAGATGAATTAACACCAACGATTTTAGGACAAGCCTGTGCCGCGATTCGTGGGGATAATGAATTATGGTTAGGATTATGCTTTATGTCAGGGGAATTAGAGCCACTAGATCCCCATCATTTAGCCGCGACTTGTGCCGCGTTAGTGACAGAAGTATCACGTCCTGATACCTGGACTCATTACAGTTTATCACCGGAAGTCGAGCAAGTTTTAGATAATGTACAAAAGAGTATTCGGCGTAAGTTATTCCAAGTACAATATCGCCATGATACGGTTATTCCCATTTGGTTAGAGCGAGAATTAGTAAGTTTAGTTGAACAATGGGCATTAGGGGTTCAGTGGATAGAATTGATCGAAAATACCAGTTTAGATGAAGGGGATGTGGTGAGGATGTTAAGACGCACTTTAGATTTATTATCACAGATTCCCCATGTGCCCCATATATCGGAATCTTTGCGGATGAACGCGTATCGGGCTATGCAATTAATCGATCGTTTTCCTGTTAATGAAGCCGTGGATTAATTGGGAGTTTTGCGTTTTTGTCGGAAACTACAGAAAAACGCGATCAATAACTTTTGATTGATTCAAAATCTAATATATAGTCATTTCAACTAAGATTGAGAAATTAAAGAATTTGCTAGATTTAACGCGTCTCATTTTTATTGGGAATGACTATACACCACAAAGGCACTAAGGCACTAAGGAATTCCTCTGAAGTAATACACCACTAAGACACTAAGACACTAAGGAAGAGGGAAGTCCTCGTTCCCTTAAGATTGAGAAATTAAAAAAACAGTCACAGTAAGAAGAAGCTAGATTTAACGCGTCTCATTTTTATTGGGAATGACTATAAACGTGATTTTTAAAATTCAACCTATTGAATTATTTTCAACAATGCTTGGGCTAAATAGTAAATAACGGGAAGAGAAACTGCATTACCCAATTGATGTTTTGCTGTATTTTCATTATCGGCAATTTGGAAATTTTCTGGAAATCCTTGTAATCTTGCATAATCTTTGGCCGTTAAAGGTTTAAATAGGTTTTTTTGATAAATTTCTTTGATAAATGTCTGCTTATAGGCTTCAGGCTCTTCACATTCTATAGATATAGTAGCTACATAATCTCTGATTCCAGTTGCAGTTAAAGTTCCAATGGCATCAGCATGAGGTAAAAATATTTTAGAAATACCGTTAATTCCTGAAGAAATTTTAGAATTGACAAACTCATAGTCTTTACCTTCTACAACACGCAGAATTTCTTTGTCTACTAAAGTGTTTATTTCTTCAATCTGTAAACTAGGAATTAAAGACTTTAACACTTCAAATCCTAAAGGATTACCATCTTTTTCTCCATAAATTTTCTTTCTTCTATTTCTTAAAATTGTTTGACATATTAGCTTTTCTCTAGGAGTGGTTTCTATTAATTCCCAAGAATGAATTGTAGTATGTCCATCTCTAATATCGGCAAAAGTAAAAAAATCATTTAATTCGTCTATTTTTTGAAATCGTCCTCTCGAAGCAGGGATTTTACCATCAGGAAATAAAATTTCGGGTGGGAATTTCCTCTTGAAAAAATTCCTTTTTTCAATCCCAGGAATGACATCATAAAGCTTGAGTCGTTTATTCAATGCTTCGGGAAAGGTAAAACCCCAACAGTTTTCAAGATCGTTTCTAATACCAACAATAAATATCCTATCTCTATCTTGAGGTAAACCAAAATCGTAGGAATTTAGCACCTGATATTTAACTACATAGCCTGAGGAGGTTAAATTACTAAGTATATATTCTAAACTTTCTCGGTTTCTTGGCTCAGTTAAACCCTTGACATTCTCAAAGATAAATGCTTGAGGTTTATTAACTTTGACTATTCTAAAAACATCAAGCCATAGTTTACCTCTGGGGTCCTCTAAGCCTTGCATTTTACCCGCGATCGACCAAGGTTGACAGGGAACACCCCCAACTATTACATCTATGTCAAAAGGCAACTTGTTTAAGTTAGTAATATCTCCTAAATAGGCTTCTTCATTGATATCACGAATAAAATTATTT
>JBEDKD010000005.1:0-4226 GCA_041172365.1 Cyanobacteriota bacterium
CTCTCCTCCCCTTCCTCCCTCTCTTCCCTCTCCTCCTTCTTCCTTCTTCCTTCTTCCTTCAGAGTTTAAACTTTACCAAAGCGGCGATCGCGTTTTTGATAATCAGACAACGCGTGATGGAATTGAACGCGATCGAAATCAGGCCAAAGAGTATCGGTGATATAAATTTCAGCATAAGCCATTTGCCAGAGAAGAAAATTACTTAAACGCATTTCCCCACTGGTACGAATTAATAAATCAGGATCACCCACATCTGCCGTATAAAGATATTGTTGAAATAATTTTTCATTAATGTCATCAGGCTGCAATAAACCCTCCTTTACCTGAGACGCGATCGCGTGACAAGCATCAAGAATTTCCTGACGGCCGCCATAATTAGTCGCGATCGTAAAACGAATAGATTGATTATCACGAGTAGCATTAACCGAATCAGCAATCTCCTTTTGCAGAGACTTGGGAAGCTGCTCTAAATTACCAACAAAACGAATCTGTACCCCCTCAGAGATCATTTCCCGTAACTCTTGATGTAAAACCCCCTCAAAGAGACTCATTAAAAAATCAACCTCCTCCAAAGGACGCCCCCAATTTTCCGTCGAAAACGCGTAAACCGTTAAAGCTTGAATCCCCCAATCTCGACAACAACGTAATAAATCCTTAAGGGCCGTCACCCCCCGACGATGGCCCATAATCCGGGGCAACCCCTGACGCTTGGCCCAACGGCCATTACCATCCATAATTACAGCAACGTGCTTAGGCAAACGTTCTCGATCCAAATCCGTCGGGAGTTCCTGTAAACAAAATCCTTGAGTCATTTTTTCTTATCTCGATGAGCCGATAATGGACGGCGAAATATCTGTGAAATGAATGCCCAACCCTTCGATCCGATTTGCCGCCCCAGATTGCCTATCGGGATCGGAGCCGTGGCTCTCTCACCCTCGGAAGAGAAAAGTTTAGCCTCTAATAACTCCTTCAGTTTACTACTTGTTAAAGGTCGATTGAGGTTGCCCTTCTCCGCCAAAGAAATAGAACCCGTTTCTTCAGATACCACCACACAAACACATTGAGCCACCTTTTCCGTAATACCCATAGCTGCCCGGTGTCGTGTCCCCAATTGTCGAGAAGCACTACGATCAGATAAAGGTAAAATCACACCCGCGGAGACAACACGGGAGGCTCGAATTAAAACCGCGCCATCATGTAACAGCGTTTTCGGTTGAAAAATGGTTTGCAACAGTTCCTTAGAAATTTCCGCATTGAGTTTAACACCAGGTACAGAAAAATCGCGTTCATCAATGGGGCTGTCAGTTTCCAAAATCATTAGAGCACCCGTGCGGTTTTGGGATAGTTCCTTCACCGCGTCCACAATTTCATCAATCACACTTTCGGGTTCCGGGGCGCGATGGCGATCGCGAATAAAAAGTTGGAGAATTTCACCACGGCCCAATTGTTCCAGAAAACGGCGAAATTCCGACTGTAACATTACCGCCATTGCCACAGCCGAACCCGTCACTAAACTATTAAGGGCAACAGCCAATAACGTCAACCCCAGGCGATCACTCAAGGCCCCCGCCAACAGGAGAAAAATAAATCCCCGCACCATCCATAGTGTACGACGCTCGCCCACAATGACGAGCACCATATACGCGAGAGCAAATACCAGTCCAATATCAATTGCGTGAATTAATACAGACTGCCATTGCCAGCCAAGATGATAACCTGTTTGTTCATTATTCATGGTTCTTGTTTACCGTCAGCCATAAACCTCTGTAGGGGCGGGTTCGCCAGTACCTTTGACAAAAAACCAGAGCCAGGAAAAACCGGCCCCTCGCGGAGTCTTCCCTCAACCATGACTTGTCGGGACGGGTTCACCAGCACCTTTGACAAAAAACCAGAGCCAGGAAAAACCCGCCCCTCGCGGAGTCTTCCCTCAACCATGACTTGTCGGGACGGGTTCACTAGCACCTTTGACAAAAAACCAGAGCCAGGAAAAACCCGCCCCTCGCGGAGTCTTCCTTGAACCATGAAAGGTTATTATTCCACCTTGGCCACGAGTCTTTCTGGTAGACAGTCTTGCCGAATTAAATCCTGGTAAGTTTCCCGTTGCAGAATCACATTTGCTTCCCCATCTCTAACAACAACCGCGGCCGGACGAGGGACACGATTGTAATTAGAAGCCATGCTGTAATTGTAAGCGCCCGTAGCCATGACAACCAGAATATCTCCGGCGTGGCAAACCGGTAATACAGCATCCTTAATCAGAATATCGCCTGATTCGCAGTGTTTACCCGCGATCGTTACATTCTCTGTTACAGGTTCAGACATTTTATTGGCGGCCACAATACGATAAACCGACTGGTAAGTAATCGGGCGAGGGTTATCCGACATACCACCATCGACAGAGATATAGGTACGAATTTCTGGAATTTCTTTTTTTGACCCCACAGTATAAGCCGTCACACAAGAGCTCCCAATAAGCGATCGCCCCGGTTCGCAGAGTAATTTAGGCAATGGCATTTCGCGTTCTTCACAGGCCTTAACAACCCCCTCACAGATCACCTTTACCCAAGCCTCAATACTTGGGGGATCATCCGCCTCCGTATAACAAATACCTAAACCACCACCAATATTTAATTCACTCACAGGTAAACCATAGCTAGTCGCTTTCGCGAAAGTATCCACAATCACACCCGTTAAATCGCCATGAGGTTGCAATTCAAAAATTTGAGAACCGATATGCGCGTGTAAACCAATACAAGTCAAAGAAGGTTGTTGACACAGGAAAGTAAAAACGTCGTCAAGTTGATTAGGATCAAAGCCAAACTTACTATCGAGGTGTCCCGTGCGAATATACTCATGGGTATGACATTCGATCCCCGGAGTAAAACGCAACATCACGCGGACGGGAGTCCCTTGACCATTACCAGAGCCCGTGGATAAAATATCAACCAAAGTAGATAAATCTAACCAATTATCCGCGACGATCGCGCAATTATTTTCAATAGCAAACTGAAGTTCATCACGGGATTTATTATTACCGTGAAAATAGATTTTCTCAGGATTCACGCCAGCTTGGAGCGCGGTATAAATTTCTCCACCAGAGACAACATCAATGCCTAAGCCTTCCGAAGCCGCGATCGCGCATACCGCGAGACAATTCCAAGCTTTAGAGGCATAAAGGACTTGAGACTCACCCGGATAATACCGTTTAAAGCCTTCTCGATACTGACGACAAGCAGTCCGTAGAGTAGTCTCATCTAAAATATAAAGAGGGGAACCAAAGCGCGCAACCAACTCCACCACATCACAGCCGCCAATTTCTAAATGATTTTGAGAATTAACTGTGGCAGTAAGGGGGAATAATTCTTGATTAGGGGAAAGGGAGCCTCTATCCCCTTGAGACTGGGGAAGATACTGAAGGCCCGAAGAAATTTTTGTAGCTTGAATTGATACCATTGCCAAATTACTATAAGTTTGCACGTCATCTGAAGTCATCCTCACCCACAAGCTTAAAAGACTTGGGTCAGTGACATCAGACATAAGACATAAAACGACTCACTATATTCTCAGTTTACATTCCAAAGGCGTGACGATTCTCAAAATTCAACAACTTACTCAAAAAGACTTATCGCGGGTACTGGTACTGGATCAACTTTGTTTTGGTGGCCTGTGGACTCCCCAGGGCTATCAAAGGGAGTTAGATAGTCCCAATAGTGATTTATTGGGTTTATGGCTTGATCAAGAGCCAAGAGTCACCCCGACTCGTTCCCTAGAGATTTGTGTAGAGTCTTCTGGGGCGGTTTCTGAGTCTTCTTGCTTGGTGGGGATTGGGTGTTTGTGGTCAATTTTGAATGAAGCCCATATTACGATTTTAGGGATTGATCCTGATTATCAACGTCAGGGGTTAGGACAGGTGATGCTTTATGGGTTATTAAAGTCGGCTCAAGCACGGCTATTAGAATGGGCGACATTAGAGGTAAGGGTTTCTAATCAAAGCGCGATCGCGTTGTATCGGAAATTCGGCTTTAAGGATGTGGGAAGGCGAAAAGGATACTATCAAGACACAGGGGAAGACGCGTTAATTCTCTGGCGTAATGGTTTAAATCATCCCGACTTTGACCAAAGTTTACGGCAATGGGAACAAGAAATACGCGATCGGCTAGATATCGAAGAAGGAAGAAGGAAGAAGGAAGAGGGGGAAGAGGGGGAGGAGAGCGAGGAGAGGGAAG
>JBEDKD010000006.1:0-10180 GCA_041172365.1 Cyanobacteriota bacterium
CCTCTTGATGGATATTATTAGTGGGGTGGGGCGGGTTTTTGGAGATTATTTATTTGTGGGATAAATTCGGGTGAACCCGCCCCTACAAAATCTGTCCTAATAGCCCTGGCGGTTGCTATAACAAATCACGAAAAATCACTACACCGGAACCTTGGTTATCTCTTGAGTTGAAAACGTTTTAATCTTTATGTTAAAATGTAGGTGGGATGTGTATTTTTAGTCAAGGTTAAAAGGAGAAGTTATGAGTACCGATACAGCTTTATGGAAAGCCGTTTTCAATATGCCAGATTCTCTGAAGATAGAACTTTTGCATTATGCAGAATATTTGCTGGAAAAGTATCCCAATGCACAAGGAAATACCAATGAAGCAGAAGAAATACCACAAAAACGGCCCCTGGCGGGTTCAATGAAAGGAACTTTTGTCTTGCCTCTGCCAAATGACTTTGATGAGCCCCTAGAAGAATTTGAGGAATATATGTAATAGACATCTGGTAAAAATCGGCTCAATGGCAGGCTAATGCTACCCTACAGTAGAAATTATTGATTCGAGATCAGTTCGGACAAAGACGATTCTATTAAAAATTCTTTGACATCCAAAATTTCTATTAATACCAATTCTTCATTAGCAGAATAATGAAGAATCATTTTTCCTTGTTCTTCTGCAAAAGCAATGGGGGCATCAGATAATTCTATTAGCATGGCATCGACATCTTTACTATACCTCATTGTTTTCATATCTTTAAATAAGTCAAAAGGAAGAAGTAATGAAACACAAAGGCACAGAGGGCACAGAGGAAGAAGGAAGAAGGAAGAAGGAAATGAATTTTTGATCGCAATTTTATTTCCTTATCCCTCTTTCCACCGAAAATATACCTTTAATTGGTGAGAGATGGAGAGCCGATCGCGCTGGTTTCCCCTGTCTTCCCTTCCAATTGTTCTACCATTGTAATCACTTCCCGTTCAAATAATACTTGAGCCCGATTGGTTTTACCTCCAATATATAATTTATCCCCTTTCTGTAGGGCCCAAATTTGAGAATGGGAAACATAACTCATTAAGACACTAATCATCATCAAGCCAAATCCGGTATAAACTAGAGGAATACCCGGATCGGCTTTAATTTGTAATCCTGTACTTCCCACCACTTCTTCTAATTTCAGTGTCACTCCGTTGATTTCAGTGCTCATCCCTTGACGAAGTGTTGTTTGTAATTGTCCTTTGGTATCATAAATTAATACGGTCCCTTGTAAATCTTTGGCTAAGACGGAAACGCCTTCACTTAAATCTGTTTTTGTTGGTATCCAGGTTCCCCAAATTTTGCCATTGCCATTGGTATTTAATTCTGCCATTGGTAATTGCAAAATCGGACTTCTATTAATTTTAATCCGCAAGGCCGCGATCGACCAACTTGATTGATAAAGGGTGACACCTTTATATTTTAAGGGTTCATTGACATGAATTTGTTTGCGATCGACTTCTTTTCCCTCTTTATCTAACACTGATAAATCTGAATAAAATTGATCAATGTTACCATCGGCTGTATAATCAATCCAAAAACGATTGACTTTTACTGACCAATCTTTGGGGATTTGAGATTCGGACCAAGGACCGAAATCAATGATATTTTTAATTTGAAATGTCTCGCCACTGGGGATTAATTCTTGGGCCATAAATCCCGTCATTGAACCTAAAATTGCTCCCCCTAAGATCATTAACATACTCGCGTGGACAAAAATCGGTCCGACTTTTCCTATTATTCCTTTACGCGCATAAATACTATTACCTTCCTGAAATACTTTATAGCGTTTTTTTTGCAATAATTGTTCTAAGGCATTTAAGGATGTGTTGTTTAATTCGGCACTAAGGGCTAATTTGGTAAATTGTTCGGGTTTTTCGTAATATTTCCAAATTTTGGCCGATTTTAACGCGGGTAATTGTCGGGTAAAGGTGCAAGCTGTTAAACTGCTTCCGAATAAAATTAAAATGGCTAAAAACCACCAGGTTCGATAGACATGATCTATCCCTAAAATTATTAAGACTTTCCAAGTGATAAACCCAAATAATGCCGGACTTTCTGGGTAATTCTCTTGATAATATGCTACGGATTGACCTTGTTCGATCACGGTTCCTGTGATACTGAAGAGCGCGATCGCTAATAATAAAAAAATCGCTAAACGTAAATCCGCTAATAATGGTAAAACTTCACGACGGAAAAATTGTTGGGGGAGATTTCCCCACTCGGATAATTTAGATAATGTCATGGGTGATGGTAATGGGTAATGGGTAATGGGTAATGGGTAATGGGTAATGGGGATTTTCTGCTAACACCTAAATTAATTTTAGGTGACGGGAACGAGTCTGACTAGGAGAGAAAAAACACCAAATCCTATTAATAAAATACCACTAACGGGGGTAATCCAACTGGACCAGCGACGTAACTCTAGTAATTTTTTGATTGTCGCGGTAAAGGTTCCCGCGATAATTAAAGGAACTACATAACCCACGGTATAAGCTAATAATAAAACACCTCCCAAAATCAGATCGCCAGTGCTAGAAACCCAAGCCAATAAAGTCGCTAAAACGGGGGTACTACAGGGAGACGCGACTAACCCAAAAGTTAAGCCTAAGAAATAGGAACGTAAACTAGGAGGAAAATCCTGAGAAATCCATTCCTTTGTATCAAAATAGGGCAGTTGTAAGGGTAGTGCTTCTAATAGGTTTAATCCCATCAGTATCGCGATAATACTAACAATTATTGGCAAGCCTAAACCGATTTTACCATAGACTTGTCCCGCGAAACCTGCCAAAATTCCTAATCCGGCAAGGGTTGTGGCTAATCCCAGAGAAAACCATGTCGATTGCGCGATCGCGTATCCACGACTTTTGGCTTCATAGCCACCGATATAGGCAATGGTAATCGGTAACATGGAAAGCATACAGGGAGTGAGACTGGTTAACAATCCAGCTAAGAAGATAATACCAATACTAAAACCGTTGATTTGTGTGAGTTGGGTTTTGACGAGGGTATTGGCAAATTGGGCGATTTCGTAAAGTTGAATTTGCAGGTTTTCCATGAGTCAATTTTAATATCTTGTTAACACTATAGCGTAATCCGTAGGGGGAATCCCCCGTGGTTGTCCCCATTAAGCTAAAGGCAATCCCCCGTGGTTGCCCCATTAATCAAAGGTAGGTAGGAAGGCAGGTTTCCACGAAGACTCTAGCCCCGACAACTTTGTATAGAGAACAAGATTTCTGTCAAAAGTCCTCCTTGTTTATGCTATACTTGATTAACACAATTAGTAACAGTCCAGAATTCTTGCGAGAAGTAATTCCCGCCATTGACTTAACAAGTCTTAAGCCTGGGCAGCTTGAGAATCAACTCTCGCGTTTTAAATTTGTCTTGACTAATACCCGGTGATTTGCCATGAGCTTTGAATTTCCCTTGGGCCCAGTCCCCCTTAATTCGCCCTTCTATGTAAAACGCCCTCAATTAGAAGAGATCGCGTTCCAAGAAATCATAAAACCGGGGGGTGTAATTCGGATAAAAGCACCTAAATATACCGGAAAAAGTTCCCTATTGCTCAGAATTATTGATTTTGCTAAATCCCAAGGGTATCAAATTGTTAATATAGATTTTCGTCAAGCGGATACGTCGATTTTTACATCTCTGGATAAATTTTTACGGTGGTTTTGCGCGAATGTGACTCGTCAATTAAACTTAGACTTTCTTTGGGATGATTATTGGGATGAAGATATTGGAAGTAAAGTAAGTTGCACGATCTATTTTCAAATGTATTTGTTACAACAAATTAATGTTCCTCTTGTTTTAACATTGGAAGAAGTTAATGTGTTGTTTGAGTATCCGAATATTGCCCAGGATTTTTTCCCTTTATTACGCTCTTGGCATGATGAAGCTAAACAAGATGAAACCATGAAAAAAATTCGTTTCATAGTTGTTCACAATACCGAAATTTATATCCCCCTCAATATTAATCAATCTCCTTTTAATATAGGAAAGCCCATTAAATTACCTGATTTCACTTTAAAGGAAGTACATGAACTCGCTCAGAGATATGGTTTAAAATGGACGAAGAATTGCGAAGCCGAAAAACTCATGGCAATGGTGGGGGGACATCCTTATCTAGTGAGACTAGCTCTCGATCATCTCGTAAATAATCCTGAAATTAGCCTAGAGCAATTATTAGAAGAAGCCCCCCAAATTACGGGGATTTATCATAGTTATTTGCGAGAACATTTAGATACTTTGCAAAGAACCCCTGAGTTAGGAGAAGCCTTAGAAAAGGTAATGAATTCTCCGGTAAGTGTGAAAATAGATCATTTGCAGGCCTACAAATTAGAGAGTATGGGTTTAGTAAAACTCGATGGGAATAATTGTACTATCTCCTGCCAGTTATATCGCGTGTATTTTGGTTTACAAAAACTCGAAAAATCTGATTTGTCGGATTTGGTCGCCCAGTTGCAAAAATCTAATAAAGAGTGGCAAAAATTGAGCTATTTAGATGATCTCACTCAGATTTATAATCGGCGGAAATTTGAGCTAACATGGGAAGAAGAATGGGAAAAATCAGCGAAAGAAAGAGACTCGTTATCGCTGATTTTGTGCGACATTGACTATATTAAAATTTATAATGACGAGTATGGACGTCAAGCCGGAGATAACTGTTTGCGCCAAGTCGCGAAAGCTATCCAGAATACGGTAGTGAATCATTCTAATTATTTGGTAGCGCGTTATGGCGGTGACGAATTTGCCATCATTTTACCAGAGACAGAAGCTTTCAATGCTGTTAAAATTGCGGAAAGAATCAGAGCAGAAGTAAAAAAATTGGCCCTCGCGCAGAATGCTTTGAAATTTGGCGGTCTACCCGCTTCCGTAATCACGATCAGTTTAGGAGTTGCTGGCAAAATTCCTAAACTCGAAGAAGCCCCATCTATCCTAGTTAATGAGGCAGAAAAGGCACTTTATCGGGCAAAAAAAGAAGGGCGCGATCGCGTATCTTGTCTGCAAACTGAAATCGCGTAGTTTCGGAGAAATTAAGGATGCAAAATTCCATCTATCAAGTCGGCGGAAGTCTAAGTAATGATGCACCCACCTATATCGTGCGAGAAGCCGACTCAGAGCTCTATCAAGCTTTAAAAGGAGGTCAATTCTGTTACATTCTCAATTCCCGACAAATGGGGAAATCTTCAATTTTAGTCAGAAGCCGACATTTATTACAACAAGAAGGGTTTAAATGCACTACCATCGACATGACGAGAATCGGTAGCGAGAATATTACCCCCTCTCAATGGTATAAAGGGGTAGTTTCGGAATTATGGCGAGGGTTAAATCTCCTGGGAAAAGTGAAGTTAAAATCTTGGTGGATCGAACAAGAAGATGTCTCAGTGCTCCAAAGTTTAAGTGATTTTATTGAAGACATACTTCTGGAAAAATTACCGGGGACAAAAATTATTATCTTTATAGATGAAATAGATAGTATTCTCAGCCTCAATTTTTCCGTAGATGATTTTTTTGCCCTAATTAGATTTTGCTACAATCAAAGAGCGATTAATCCTCAATATAATCGGCTCACCTTTGCCATATTTGGGGTAGCCACCCCTTCGGATTTAATTCAGGATAAAAATCGCACACCGTTTAATATTGGGAACGCGATAGAATTGCAGGGGTTTAAACCGGAGGAAACGGAACCCTTAGCCCAAGGATTAGCCACAAAAATAGAAAATTCTGAAAAAGTAGTAAGAGAAATATTAAAATGGACAGGTGGACAGCCATTTTTGACCCAAAAAATATGTGATTTAGTCCTGATGTTGAGTCAAGATACAGTGGGAGAAAAATTAGTAATTCCCGCGGGTCAAGAGGGGTTTTGGGTAGAGAATATAGTGCGCTCCCATATCATCGAAAAATGGGAATCTCAAGACGAACCAGAACATTTGAGGACAATCCGCGATCGACTCAATTATAATCAACAACGCAAAGGCAGACTCCTAGGAATTTATCAGCAAGTATTACAAAATGCAGAAGTTACCGTGAAGGACAGTCGGGAACATACCGAATTAGTATTATCAGGATTAGTAGTAAAAGAGGGCGGTTATTTACAAGTCAAAAATAAAATTTACGAGACGGTATTTAATCAAGACTGGGTGGCATCAGAATTAGAGCAATTACGTCCTTATTCCCAAACCTTTGATGCTTGGATGTCCTCACAACGAAAAGATGAATCTCGACTGTTAAGAGGACTAGCCCTAAAAGACGCGCAAATCTGGTCCCAAGGAAAAAGTTTAAGCGATTTAGATTATCAATTTTTAGCCGCTTCGGTGGAATTGGATAGAAAAGAAGTACAAATAACTTTAGAAGCCGAACGAGCTAAAGTCATTGAAGCCGAATCCAAAGCCATTGAAGCAAAGTTAATAGATCAACAACAAAAAGCCAAATTACAAAGATTATTTTTAGGAGTAATCAGTCTTGCATTTTTGGTAGCTTCCGGGTTAGGATTATTCGCGTTTAAACAATACAGAGAAGCCACAATTAGCGAAATAAAAGCCTTAGCATCATCTGCAGAAGGCTTATTTGCTTCCAACCACCAATTAGACGCGATGATTGATGCAATTAAAGCCAAAGGAAAATTAGACAATTTGGGGGGTGTAGATAGTAAAACGCAAGAAAAAGTAGAAAAGGCGTTAAAACAAACCGTTTATAGCAACAACGAATTTAACCGTTTAATCGGTCATAAAGGTGTCGTGCTGGGAGTGGCAATTAGTCCTGACGATCAATTAATTGCCACTGGTAGTCCTGATAAAACTGTTAAAATCTGGAAACGAGATGGTACTTTATTGAAAACATTAAAACATAGCGGCACAGTATATCGCGTTGCTTTCAGTCCTGATAGTCGCTTACTTGTTTCAGCTAGTTTTGATGGTACTCTGAATATTTGGCGTGTTGATGGTACTTTAGTAAAAAATATTCAGGTAGATAAAAACCCTGTTTGGGGAGTTACTTTCAGCCCGGATGGTAAGCTGATTGCCTCCGCCAGTGGTGATGGATCTGTTAAATTATGGCAGCTTGACGGCACCCTCTGGAAAACCTTGATCAAACATGAAAAATCAGTGATGGCGGTAGCTTTTAGTCCAGACAGTCAGATCGTCGCTTCCGCCGGATTTGAGCATATAATTAAACTTACGAGTGTTGATGGCAAGTTGCTGAAAATCTTGGAAGGACATCAGAATGCTGTCACGGATTTAGCATTTTGTTCTCAATCTAATTTACTGGTTTCCGTGAGTAGCGATAACACTGCCAAACTCTGGAAACTAGACGGTACTTTAGTCAAAACTCTGCCCAGCAATAATACCCTTTTAGGCGTTGATTGTCAGGGTGAATATATTGCCACCAGTGGCAAAGATAATCAGCTCAAAATTTGGACATTAGATGGTACATTTGTTAGGGATTTAAAGCAGCATGATACCACTGTTCAAGATGTGGCACTGAGTTCCAATGGTTTGATTGTTGCTTCCACCAGTGATGATGGCACGGTTAAACTCTGGCAACATAATAAAGATTTTGTCAAACCACTCTACGGTCATAATGATACGATTTTGGACATTGTTCCCAGCCCAGATGGAAAGGTGCTCGCGACTGTCAATGGGGATAATACCATGAAATTATGGCACTCTGATGGCACACTTTGGCCAACGATCAGAGAAACAAAATCTGGTATTCTCAGTGTGGGCTTTAGTTCAGATAGTCGGATGATGGTGACAGGAAACCTGGTTGGGATTTTGCAAATTTGGGATTTGGGTGACAGTCAGAAATCGCCCCTCAAACTGTTACGAACCTTTACTGGACATCCGGCTATTATTTTTGCTGTAGCTATCTCTCCCGATGGGAAAACTATCGCGTCCGCAGGAGATGACAAAATGATCAAAATCTGGAATTTTGAGGGTCAACTACTGCACAGTATTAATGCACACAAAGAGATTATCTGGAAATTAGCATTTAGTCCTGACGGTCAACTTCTAGCTTCTGCCAGCGACGATCGAACAGCAAAGCTTTGGCAACCCGATGGTAGGCTAGTGAAAACCCTGACAGATCATGCAGGTGGGGTTTTAGGAATTGCTTTTAGTCCTCAAGGAAATATGATCGCGTCTGCTAGTCAGGATGACACCTTTAAACTTTGGAAAATAGACGGAACATTACTCAAAACAATTAAGGGAAATAGTCATGGTGTAACGCGAGTTGCGTTTAGTCCTAATGGTCAAATAATTGCCACTGGTGGCATTGATAATCATGTGAAATTATGGAATTTAGAGGGAAAATTACTCAAATCTTTACCCGGACAACAAGGAAAAGTAAAGAGTGTGGCTTTTACTCCTGACGGTAAATTCTTGATTTCTGGGGGAGACTATCGCACGGTGATGATGTGGGATGTTAATAAAATTCTCCGCGTTAATGAATTAGATTATGCTTGTAATTGGGTGCGGGATTATTTGCAGACTAATACGGAGGTTGAGGAAAGCGATTCCCTGGGGGATAGCTTCGCGTCACGCGCTTTATGTGATAATATTAAGTAGGGGCGCAGGCTACGCCATTGGTGTCAACTTAAGGTCAAATCCTTAGTCCGTCAGGGGTTAAAACCCCTGCCTAAAAGCTTAAGTCCTCGCTCATAGGACTAATCACGAAAGTCATTAAAATCCCTATTATGATAAACAGAATTAGACATCTTGCTGCGCGTTTCAGCTAGTTTCGAATTGGGACTAATGAGTTCTTCAGTCCTATATGCGAGGACTTCAGCTATTAGACTCTTACTTAAGTCTCCGGGCAACTTTTGAGCTTAAGTTGACACCAATGAGGCTACACCCCCCTAGGGATATATTTGCAAAAATGAGATGCTCCCAGAAGATATACTACCCGGATTTGTATTAGAACTGAAAAATATTCTCGAATAGAGTCTTGATTAAGAAAAATTGAATGAGTCAGAAACAGAGTTAGTTGTGGCTAGTATTATATCATTTTTTCTAGTAAAATAAATCCTATTTTTCACCTGATAAATACCCGGATACTTATGATGAGCAACTTCAGTTAATTAAATAAACCACAGAGCCATGACTAACTATCAATACCAAGTCGGGGGCAGTCTCAGCAATGACGCACCCACCTATATCGTGCGTCAAGCGGACTCAGAACTCTATCAAGCTTTAAAAGGGGGTCAATTCTGTTACATTCTCAATTCCCGACAAATGGGGAAATCTTCAATTTTAGTGAGAAGCCGACATTTATTACAACAAGAAGGGTTTAAATGCACTACCATCGACATGACGAGAATCGGTAGCGAGAATATTACCCTATCTCAATGGTATAAAGGGATAGTTTCGGAATTGTGGCGAGGGTTAAATCTCGTGGGAAAAGTCAAGTTAAAATCTTGGTGGCTCGAACAAGAAGATGTCTCAGTGATCCAAAGTTTAAGTAATTTTATTGAAGACATCATTCTGCAAAAATTACATGGAGAAAAAATCATTATCTTTATAGATGAAATAGATAGCATTCTCAGCCTCACTTTTTCCGTAGATGATTTTTTTGCCCTAATAAGATTCTGCTACAATCAAAGAGCAATTAATCCCGAATATAATCGGCTGACATTTGCTATCTTTGGAGTGGCAACCCCTTCGGATTTGATTAATGATAAAAAAAGAACTCCATTTAATATCGGCAACGCGATAGAATTACATGGGTTTAAACCGGAGGAAACGGAACCCTTAGCCCAAGGATTAGTGACAACAATAGAAAACCCTAAAAAAATCCTCAGAGAAATATTAAAATGGACAGGTGGACAGCCATTTTTGACCCAAAAGATATGTGATTTAGTCTTGATTTTGAGTCAAAATACAGTGGGAGAAAAATTAGTAATTCCCGTGGGTAAAGAGGGGTTTTGGGTAGAGAGTATAGTGCGCTCCCATATCATCGAAAAATGGGAATCTCAAGACGAACCAGAACATTTGAGGACAATCCGCGATCGACTCAATTATAATCAACAACGCAAAGGCAGATTACTAGGAATTTATCAGCAAATCTTACAAGGAGAAGAAATTCCCACAAATGATAGTCGGGAACATACTGAATTAGTATTATCAGGATTAGTAGTAAAAGAGGGCGGTTATTTACAAGTCAAAA
>JBEDKD010000007.1:0-8693 GCA_041172365.1 Cyanobacteriota bacterium
TCTTCCTTCTTCCTTCTTCCTTCTTCCCTCTTCCTTCTTCCTTCTTCTTTCTTCGCGCTTTTATCGTTTGGAGTATTGAGGAGCCTTACGAGCTTTGCGTAAGCCGTATTTCTTCCGTTCCTTAGCACGAGGATCGCGAGTTAAATAACCCTCAATCTTCAGAGGCTTACGATTTTCCGGGTCCAATTCACACAGAGCCCGGGCAACCCCTAAACGAATAGAGTCCGCTTGGCCTGTCAAACCACCACCCTCAACCGACACCAAAATATCATACTCATTTTCCAGGCCTAAAGTTTCCAAAGGAGCCTTAGCCAAAGACAAATAAGCCGGGTTAAATTGCAGGTATAAATCACCCTGTTTACCATTAATGGTTAATACACCCGTTCCAGGCACTAAACGCACCCGTGCCACAGAAGACTTGCGGCGGCCAGTCCCCCAATACATTGCACGTCCTTCAGTTGCTTGCATTATTTATCTTCTCCGGGAATAGTATTGATAATTAAAGTTTCAGGTTGTTGAGCTTCATGGGGATGGTTGGGGCCTGTATAAACTTTTAACTTAGTAAAAAGTTGACGTCCCAAAGTGTTTTTGGGTAACATCCCGCGTACTGCTTGCTCAATAATGCGTTCGGGGATACGCGCTTGTAATTTCGCAAAAGTCTCTGTAGTCATCCCACCGGGTCTTCCAGAGTGCCGTCGATAGAGTTTTTGGGTACGTTTTTTGCCAGTTACCGCGATTTTTTCGGCATTAACGACAATCACAAAATCGCCCGTATCTAAGTGAGGGGTAAAAGTGGCTTTATTCTTACCCCGCAGACATCTGGCAATTTCAGTCGCAAGACGACCTAAACGCTGATCCGCGGCATCCACGACATACCACTTGCGTTCTATGGAATCTTGAGGGGGAACGTAGGTTGTATTCATTGTTAATTGTAAATTGGTAATTTGAGAAGGTGAAAAGTTAAAGGTTAAAGTGAAAATGGCAGAGGTTAAATTGAGGAATTATGAGTAAAAGAACTATGCTTTTTTGTCATGTTTTTTTCTCCCTTCTTCCTTTTTCCCTCTTCCTTCTTCCCTCTTCCTTGTTCCTTCTTTACTTCCTTGTCAGCCAAACATAAATTTGGGTTGGGTATCGTACCAGATGTCAGGGGGAAAGGGGAAGTCTGGATAACCCACCCGTAGGAGACATAAACCCTGGGCAGGCGCGGCATATTTTACTAATTCTCGGCGTTCATTCACCCAGATATCGGTAAAATTTTCCGGCGATCGCGCACCGGAACCGACCTGCACCAGTAAGCCTACCAATAATCGCATCATCCCATACAGAAAGCCATTCGCTTGAACTTCAATATAAAGAAAAGATCCTGCACGTTGACATTCCGCGGCTTGTATATCAACCCAAGAATGGTCTCTTTGCGATCCCGCACGATGAAACGCGCCGAGATGATGAGTCCCCATTAAAGGATCTAAAGCTTTCTGGATTAAAGACTGATCCAGAGGAGCATGATAATAATGCCAAGCCAAAGGACGGATAAACAAATTAGGTAAACGATCTGTATAAACAGTGTAACGATAACGCCGCCAACTCGCCGTAAATCTCGCGTGCCAAGGGGGTTCAACCTTTGCTGAAGCCCGAATGACAATATCTTTGTCAAGTCGGTTATTCAGAATATCGGCCCAACGATGAGCCGGGATTAAAGTCTTGACATCGAAATGCGCGACTTGTCCGGCCGCGTGAACCCCTGTATCTGTTCTCCCGGCCGCGATCACTCTCACCGGATGCTTCACGACAGACGCGATCGTGTTTTCAATTTCTTCTTGTACACTTCGATGATGAGGTTGTCTTTGCCAACCATAGAAATTTGTACCGAGATACTGAATGACAATCGCGACGCGTTGTGTTTCGCTACTCATTAGAATTGGTAATTAGTAAGTGGTAATAGCCCATACGCGGTAAATAGTTAATATTTAAGAGAAGGATTTTCTCTTACCTATTCACCATTACCTATTACCCATTCCCCCAAAATTAAACCAATTCTATGATCGCCATTTCCGCATTATCCCCACGACGGGGCATGGTTCGCAAAATGCGAGTATAACCGCCATTGCGATTGCCATAACGCTGTTGGGCTTCGCCAAACAAAGCATGGACAAGCTGTTTATCATAGATATAACCCATCGCGCGTCTGCGAGCGGCTAAAGAGCCATCTTTGGCCAAAGTAATCATCCGTTCTGCTTCTACTTGTACAGCTTTAGCACGAGTTTTAGTAGTGGTGATTTTGCCATGACGAATTAACTCTGTTGCCAGCGATCGCAACAGAGCACGGCGTTGATCCGCCGGTTTATTTAGTTGAGGAACACGACAACGGTGACGCATATTACTTGCTAATTACTAATTGTTAATTTCCGAAAATTGCCGGCTTAATATCAAATTAGAGTGGGAGTTAAGAAATAATTTCGGAATTAGTAGGGAAGAGAAAAGGTAAAACGAAATAAGTCAAATTATTTATTTGTCTTTTTTTGTTCTCTTCTTCCTTCTTCCTTCTTCCTTCTTCCTTCTTCCTTACTTCCTTCAATTTTTAGCAGACTTTTCTTGAGGTAAAGTAATCCCCAAGCGTTTCTGCAAAGCCTCAATCACTTCCTCCGCGGACTTTTGACCGAAGTTCTTGATTTCTAACAAGTCTTCTTGGGTATAATCCAATAAATCGGCCACGGAATTGATTTGCGCCCGCTTCAGACAGTTATAAGCCCGCACGGATAGCTGTAATTCTTCAATGGGAATTTGACTCGTAGGATCTGTCTCCGAAGACTGACTACTCTTCATGGATTCGGCTGTTACTTCCTTGAGAGGGGTAAACAGCTCCACTAAAATCTCAGCAGATTGACTCAGAGACTCCTGGGGTGTCAAACTACCATTAGTCCAGATTTCCATAATCAGTCGTTCCTTCTCCATCGCGCCACCCGCTCGCGCATCCTCAACCGTGTAGTTGACTTTGCGGACAGGCATAAAAATGGCATCAATTTGGAGAAAGTCGAGCGCGATATTATCTTCGCGACTCCGATCCACGGCTCGATAGCCTTTGCCTCGTTCAATATAAAATTCCATCTCCAAAGTCGCCCCTGGAGCTAGAGTTGCGATATATTGACTGCGATCGACGATATCTACATCTGAAGGTAAATCAAAGCGATCGCCCGTCACCGTGGCAGGGCCTTCAGCACGCAAACGTCCAATAACACGCTGCGGTGAATGGCTTTTTAATACCACTTCCTTCATATTGAGGAGGATTTCGAGAACGTCTTCCCGTACCCCCTCAATGGTGGCAAATTCGTGATTAACCCCCGCGAGGCGTACAGCGGTAACAGCCGTACCTTCTAAATTCGATAGCAGAACCCGCCGGAGCGCATTTCCTACTGTCGTGCCCTGACCGCGTTCCAGGGGCTCTATCACAAATTTACCGTATTGACTCCGATCCTTATCAGTGTTGGACTCTACACACTCAATCTGAAACGACACCAGGTCGGACCTCCCTTTTCCTTTGAACCCCATCCTGACACTTTAAAATTAAAAATCAAAAATGAACAAAGCGAGTCATTTTTAATTTTTAATTGTTAACTTGTAATTGATTAGACTCGACGCCGCTTGGGTGGGCGACAGCCATTATGAGGAATTGGGGTAACATCTCGAATCAGTGTGATTTCCAGTCCCGCGGCTTGGATGGCACGAATCGCGGTTTCACGTCCTGCCCCCGGCCCACTAACCATAACTTCAATTTGACGCATTCCTTGGTCGTTGGCACGACGGGCGGCGTTTTCCGCGGCAGTTTGCGCGGCAAAGGGAGTCCCTTTTTTCGCGCCCTTAAACCCGGAAGAACCCGCGGAAGCCCAAGATATCACTTCACCATTAAGATCGGTGATAGTGACGATTGTGTTATTAAAGGTGGATTGGATAAAACCCATCCCATTAGGGACGTTACGTTTTTGCTTTTTCGCACCAGTTTTTTTGGTTGTTTGTCTCGCCATAGGTTTCCATTCAGTTGATATGCCCAAAGATGGGGGATGCTGTAACCCCTAGTAAAAAACTCCAGCCCAGAATTACTTCTTCGCGGGTGCCTTTTTCTTACCAGCAACGGTACGACGGATACCGCGACGAGTTCTCGCGTTGGTACGAGTCCGTTGACCCCGCACAGGTAAGCCCATACGGTGACGGCGACCTCGATAGCAGCCAATATCCATCAGACGCTTGATGTTCATCCCCTCTAAGCGTCTGAGATCCCCTTCAACTTGGTAATTAGTTTCTACTTCTGTACGCAACGCGGTGACATCGGCATCAGATAAATCCTTAATACGGGTATCTGGATTGACGCCTGTTGCCGCCAAAATTTTGTGAGAGCGAGTGAGTCCAATTCCATAAATATAAGTCAGACCTATTTCGACACGCTTATCGCGTGGAAGGTCTACCCCGGCAATCCGTGCCACGCTTTTTTCTCCCTAACGAAAGCTATTTAGCTACAATGTTTTTTATCAGTGGAGAGAGATTCTCCCAAATCAGAGTTATTTCTCTCTAACCTTGACGCTGTTTATGCTTGGGGTTAGAACAGATCACCATGACGCGGCCGCGACGACGAATGACGCGACACTTTTCACAAATTTTCCGAACGGAGGCTCGAACTTTCATCTTTCTTCCTGCCTGGAGACTCCCGCCATACGATTAAGCTGACGGTAAGAGGAAAGACAGGGCAGGGGATGTGTCTCTCCTCAGATGAATTTAGCTGCGGATTTTTAAGGTGGGAACCCGCAAAACCTTCTCCCCTTGAATACCCTCTACATCACTAAGGTTTTGTAGGGGTGGGAAACGGGTTGGAGAGTACCGTGTCCTGGGACATAAGATTTATCCCATTTTTTTCCCAAATACCAGGAACCGAGCAGCATCAAGGCTCTAGTTCGGCTTTCTCGGAAAACGGGTCAACGACTTAAACTTTTTTTTCACATCGCCATCCCTCGTTGACCCCGTGGGTGGCGCTGGGTTTTTTACACCCGTTTTTGCCAGACTACAAACGTAGCATTATAGCATATATTTGGGTGATTTTACAAAAGTATTTGCACTAAATTGAAATTTAGTTTCTACAATGTTTTTTCTAAGGCTACTTTTTCCGTAGACGATAGGTAATACGTCCTTTGGTTAAGTCATAAGGCGTTAATTCCACTTTTACGCGATCGCCTGGTAGGATCTTGATATAATTCCGGCGAATTTTACCGCTAATATGGGCTAGGACATTAAATCCATTATCAAGATCCACACGAAACATGGCATTAGGGAGGGATTCTGTCACAGTCCCTTCCATTTCAATTAAGTCTTGTTTAGACAAGTGATATTTTCCTCAACTCAGCACTGGCTTTTTCCTAGAGGTCAAAAGACCCCCAGGATAGCCTTATTAACATATCTTAGCAAAGTTTGCCATCGGTATAAAATCCTAGTAATGTAGCCAAGACTTAGGACAGTGCTTTTTTGAGGCTTTCCGTGACATCTTCGAGGGCGCGATCGCCGTCAATCGTGATTAATTGATCGCGATAATAATTAATCAAAGGAGAAGTTTGGTCACGATACACTTCCAAACGACGTCGAATCGTCTCTTCCGTGTCATCCTTACGTCCCCGTGCCAAAAGACGGGTAACAAGAATATCATCGGGAACATCGAGATTAACTACCCGAACATTTCCGAGACCTTTTTTTGCCAAATGTTGATCAAAAAACTCAGCTTGGGGAACCGTGCGAGGAAAACCATCTAAAATCCACCCATCTTGAGCATCAGGGTTTTTCAAACGTTCTTCCACAATCTCTACAAGAAGTTGATCAGGAACTAACTCCCCACGATCCATATAAGATTGTGCCTTTTCACCCAAGGGCGTTTTTTCCGAAACCGCGGCGCGTAAAATATCCCCAGTAGAAATATGAGGAATATGGAAAAACTCCGCGATAATCAAAGCTTGAGTTCCCTTACCCGCCCCAGGAGGCCCGACAAAAATCAATTGCATACTTACTGTTTCACCATCCCTTCATATCGTTGGGAAATAACGTAAGTTTGAATTTGTTTCGCAGTATCAATAGCCACACCCACAAGAATTAATAAGGAAGTAGCCCCTAAACCCTTAAAAGTAGGCACACGAGTAGCACTTTCCACCACAGTAGGAATAATGGCCACAATACCTAAAAAGATCGCGCCCAAAAAGGTGAGACGATTAAGAACGCGCTCAATATACTCACTGGTTTTTTGCCCCGGACGAATCCCAGGAATACTGGCCCCCATTTTCTTAAGATTCTGCGACAAATCCACTGGGTTAATAATCAGAGACGCGTAAAAATAACTAAAAAACAGAATCAACAACAGATAAACCAAGGAATATAACCAAGGTGTCGGTCCATTGGGATTCAAATAATTAGCAATTTGTACCAAAATGGGATTATTGTTAGCAAACTGGCCCAAACTCGCGGGCAAAATTAACACCGCGGACGCGAAAATAATCGGCATCACACCGCCTTGATTTAAGCGCAGAGGCAGATAACTACTTCTTTCGCGATATACCTTTCGTCCCACTTGACGACGCGCCGAAATAATCGGGATACGACGAGTACCCTCTTGCACAAAGACGACGCTGACAATCATTACCAGGAAAACCAGCAACAGCACAATCATCCGGCCTACAATCGAGCGATCGCCGCTTTCAAACAACTGAATCGTTGCCCCTAAAGACTTAGGAAAAACCGCGACAATATTGATAAAAATGAGCAAAGAAGCCCCATTACCAATACCCCGTTCTGTAATTAACTCCGATACCCACATTACAAACATGGAACCAGCAGTCAACGCGATCGTGCTTTCCACCATAAACAACGCGGTAGAACTCTCCGTCGTAAAAGGGGCAACCCAAATACTAATCCCCAAACTTTGGATCACAGCCCAAGCCAAAGAGATATAGCGAGTAATTTGAGAAATCTTCCGACGGCCAGCCTCCCCCTCATTTTTTTGTAAATCTTCTAAACTAGGGAGAGCCGCGGTCAATAATTGGACAATAATGGAAGCATTGATATAGGGAAGGATTCCCAAAGCAAAGATCCCCAAAGCCGACAAACCGCCCCCCGAAAATAAATCCAAGAAACCAATTAAAGGACTTCCTTGAATATTTTGGGAAAACGCGACGCGATCAATATTGGGGACGGGCAGATGAACGCCCAAACGTATTAAAATCAATAAGCCAATGGTGACGAGGATTCGACCCCGTAACCCCGCGGCTTGAGCCATCTGCAAGAAAGTTTCTTGGGCAGTTGGTGCTCTTTCTCGACTAACGTCCATAGTTAAAATGGTGGATTTTCGCTTAAGGTTGTCGGGAAAAACAGAGGATTTCAGATTTGAGAAACCTCTCAAATCTCAAATCAAAACTAAACAACTTCACAGCTTCCGCCCACGGCCTCAATTTTAGACCGAGCACCCGCGGTAAAAGCCGTAGCTTTAACATGGAGTGCCACCTTCAGTTCCCCATCTCCCAAAATTTTCAACGGACCATCGTTAGTAGTAACGATCCCCGCGGTCATCAAAGAAGCCAGAGTCACCTCAGAATTGGCAGACAAAGAAGCCAATGCACTTACATTAATCGTAGTGTATTGTTTACGAGTCACCATCGGGAAACTCTTTAACTTGGGCAGACGGCGATAGAGAGGATTTTGACCACCTTCAAACCCCGGACGAGTGCCACCACCTGAACGGGATTTTTGACCACGCATCCCCTTACCGCTACTGGCACCTTGCCCCGCGGAAATACCTCTACCTAAGCGGCGAGGGCGTTGCTGAGACCCAGCTTTGGGTTGAGCGTCTTGTAATCTCATAATTTTGCTAATCGCGAATAACTAATTGCTAATTGTTAAGGGATTAGGGAGGCGATCTCAAAGGTTAAAAATGAATTAGTCTTCCCAATCACTCCTCACCTATCATCAGTCCCTTAATTCCCTTTACTGATAGAGGTGTTCGATGGCAATGCCCCGCTCTTGGGCAACTGCGGATAAGGTTCGCAGGGAAGATAAGGCTCTAACGGCCGCTCTCGCGTTGTTTAAAGGATTACCAGAACCCAGTTGTTTCGCCAAAATGTTACGGACTCCCGCGAGTTCGAGAACGGTTCGCACCGCTCCCCCCGCGATTACACCCGTACCAGGAGACGCGGGACGCATCATCACTTGGGCTCCACCGCCTGCACCATTAACGGGGTGAGGGATAGAATTAGCCTTGGTGAGAGGAACTTCAATCAGGTGTTTTTTGCCATCGGCGACACCTTTTTTCACAGCCCCAATCACATCCGCGGCTTTGCCCACGCCTACGCCAACTTGTCCCCGTTCATTGCCAATAATGACAATGGCGCGGAAACTGAGTTTTTTACCACCTTTGACCACTTTGGTAACGCGGCGGATTTGCACTACCCGCTCTTGCCATTCGGTTTCTTTTTCCCGTGTTTTGTTACTTTTTTTCTTGCTGCTGCGCTGCTCTTTTTCTGCCATAGTTTTATGGTTGGGGTAATTGGTAATAGGTCTTAGAGAATTAAGAGAATTAAGAAACGGTCGAATTACATCAGAGTCAAGAATGACAAATTGAGAAGTTTTTCTGACTTCTTATAGAGAATTAGGAGAAACTAAAAACTAGAGAAGAAAAA
>JBEDKD010000008.1:0-3698 GCA_041172365.1 Cyanobacteriota bacterium
CGTAAATTAGCAGTGGGAGCGTCTCGCTCCCTATTAGATCCCGACGGGAGCGAGACGCTCTGATGCTCCGCACAGGCTATGCCAACTCACTACAGCAAGTAAAAAAAACGATCCCTGATTAACTGTACCTCACGGGATTAAAATTTGCTATGAATAATTGAAAATGAGTTTTTTTGAAAGTTGATAGCATTTGATAGCATTATCATAGCATTTGATAGAAAGCTGTGGGTTCCTGATAGAAAAAAAGCCTTTTAATCGTTTTAGTAAAAGATTCAGAGGATAAACTTATGGACAACTTGCAGACTTCAAAGGGTGACTCAAAATACCAACTCACCGCGGTGCAGCTTGCTTTTCCCTGGGGTGAGGAAGAAATTATCTATTCTTATCCCCAAGCTTCAACTACGCGGGGAAGTCAGAATAAAACTTCCGAAAACCCCTAAAGAAACCCGGTTTCTCACCTCACCCGCGGCTCCAGAAACCGGGTTTCTTACCTCAACCCTTTCGAGGTGCAAAAACCCCCAAAGAAACCCGGTTTCTCACCTCAAGGGCGATCGCGGGGGCACTGCCCCAAAAGAAACCGGGTTTCTTACTTCAACCCTTTCGAGGTGCAAAAACCCCAAAAGAAACCCGGTTTCTCTCCTCAAGGGCGATCGCGGGGGCACTGCCCCAAAAGAAACCCGGTTTCTCTCCTCAAGGGCGGGCACGGGGGCACCGCCCCTACAAAAACCCGGTTTCTCACCTCACCCTCATTTCTTGCCAATAACTCCGATATTGCCCGATCGCGTCTTGAGAAAGAGGCAAAATAAACTCACTTTTATCAATAAGAGTAGAATCAGGAAAACGTAGAGTATTATCGACTAAAGACTTGGGTAATTCATTAACAGAATAAGTAGAAATAATCGGTGACGCGGCTTTAGTAAATAAAGATAATTGCATCGCGTTTTTCGGTTGCCAACAAAAATTAATCCATTGATAACTTAAATCCATCGGTTCTATTTCCGCAGGAATTACCCATAATTCTGCCCATAACGATGTTCCCGACTCTGGAATAATAACCGCAATATCATCTCGATCAGGAAAAAGAGAAAGTAAATCCGTTGACGCTCCTACCGCTAACCAAGTATCTCCTAAAATCAGAGGTTGTAAGTAACGATCAGAACTATAAAATTTCACTTGTTTATTAAGATTACGCAATTCTTCTTTCAGTTGCGGAATTTTATCTAAATTTGGCGTATTGTAAGAATAACCCAGTTTTTTTAGGGTTAAACCAATCACTTCTCTAGCATTATCTAATAATGAAATTCGATCGCGCAATTGAGGCCGCCATAAGTCTTTCCAGTCTGTAGGAGTCCACCCTAATTTCTTAAATTTATCCACACGATACGCGATCGCGGTAGTCCCCCAACGATAGGGAGCCCCCCACACTTTATCCTGATAAGTGACTAAATCTTGACATCGTGGAGGCAGTTTTGACCATAAAGACAGTTTAGCAGGATCGAGAGGTTGGATTAATTCTTGGGAGATCGCGTTTCTTAACCAAGAATTGCCGAGCATCACCAAAGAAGCGCGATCGGAGGGAGTAAGATTGGCAATAGATAACTGTTTCCACCTTTGCAGAAGGGCAAACAAATCCTGTAATTGAGTTTGGGGAATCACCTGAAAGGGAATCGCCGATTTCCATTCCTCACGAAAGTTAGAAACCAGTTGAGGCGGTACAGACTGTTTCAACGTTTGCACTTTCAGGGTGGGTTTGGCATTACATCCAAGCCCTAATTGACTGATACTGAGGGCTATACCCCCTATAAGGACATACCTTCGTTTCACTTTGCTCTATTTCCCCTATGAGAGATTCCAAACAAACTCATTTTACCCACGCTTTGTTACATAAGATACCCCAAAGGTTAAATAATTTAGTAAAAATCGTGACATCTCCCAACCCTTGTCTAAAATTAAAGAAACAGAGTTATAGGACCTAGGGAGATCGCTATGATAGCAGAAATCAGAGAACAGATTATCGCCTTAACTCAGAAAGTTGAGAACCTTTCTGAAATGATACTTAAACTTAATGATAAATTATCTACTTTAGGGAATCAGACAACGCCAAAGGATGAGTTATCCCAGGAGGAGTGTAACTTCGTGTTACCTGAGAAAATTTCCACGCTTCTCAATTACACTAATATTGAGCCCACCCTTGAACATAAAGATATTCTCTCCGATGATATGACATGGGATAAACCTCATCAAAACCATGAAAAAGAGTTTACCTCGGAGCTCCAAATTCAACGACTTACCGCACAATTAACCGCGGCTTATAATCGGATCGCGTCTTTAGAAGAGCAGTTACTTTCTCGCCGAATCCATAGTTAATTATATCATAATAATTGTCGCAAACTCTTCTCTTAAGTGATTTTAAGTTATCTTTTCTCCCCTTGGTTTTCCCCAAGACGTTCGGCTAATTTTTCGATCGCGTGAAGTAGTTGAGTTTGATGCCAATTTTCCATCAGAGATGCCGCGATCGCGCAACCGCCGGCTCCCACCCCTTCTTTGACAAATCCTTTTTCATAGGCTTGTAATTGAGGATAACGAGACTCGGAAAAATTTAACTGAGTCGCGATTAGGGGAACTGTACTAATTTCTCTAGCTAGTCCGATAGTATCACCTGTGGGATCTTCTGCTACCCAACGGGTAGTTCCCACCACTATTTTTGTCTTATCATACATGATGTCTAAATAATGCGCGATCGCGTTCATTAAAGCATAAACGGCTAACATTTGCGTACCACCCGCCAACATCACACCACACAAATCACTCGCACCAAGCGCGATCGCGCTGACGACAATTTGCATCGGATCTCCTACCCCTGCCACTAATTCTAAGGGATTTGATATGAAGGAATTAGGTGATAAAGGAAGTATCATTTTTGCCTCTTTTCCTAATTGTCGATCGCGTTGCATTTGTAATAATCCGTTTTGCACAATCGCGAGTTTTTGGCCATGATTACATTGGGGATGACTACTATTAACTTTATCCATCGCGGCATAACCTAACCCCATTAAAACGGCTAATGCGGTAGTCGTTCCCCCAACCACACATTCCCCTAAAATAAGATAACTATCTTTCGCGTCTTCCCCTAATTTTTTGCCCCACTTTAATCCCTCTTCCCATAAATGTTTTACCGTTTCTAAGGGTAAAGCCTTTCCCGTGGTTAAACATTTTGCCGCGATTCCACCTAAATCAATAGAGGGTACAGAAGGCGCGATTTTTAAACCCGCGTTAAATAAATAAAGAGGTATGTTTAATTCTTCCAGTACTGCCCGCGTAATTAACACCGGAGAAGCCCCCGCGATCAGAGGAGGTAATGGATATATCGGAGATACTTGAGGACCATTATATAAAAATTCCGCGTCAGCTAAACAAGTAAAAGCGCGATCGTGGGGAGTTTTACCCGCGGCAGAAATCCCAGGAATTAAACCCGTTTCAGTAAACCCCAAAATACAAGCAAAAATAGGACGAGTACCCCGATAAGAGTCTAACCATTTTTGTCCCTGTTCAATTTCCGTATAAACACGAATCATAACCATTTTCACTTTAAGATTTTCAGCGCACGAAACCAACAAAACCAGGATTTCTTTAATCAAATTAGCATACTTTAATTCTTACTTACCCATCCCCCAATCCCAATTCCCCAATCCCAATCC
>JBEDKD010000009.1:0-13806 GCA_041172365.1 Cyanobacteriota bacterium
ATATAAATGAAACGCGGGGTCCCAAGGAGTCTCGCTTTTTCGTTCGATATCAATATAATGTTTAAAACGACTTAATAAATTAGGATAATCGAGAGTAGTCTCCGCAAAAGGAGTAAATTCACACCAGGATAAACTCGTTTCGGGTAAATTTTCCTTGAAGACATTATTAATTAAATTATTCCAGTTAATTCGGGCTGTATTTTGAGAAATTACTGGGCCTTTACCTGGTGGTTTCGTAATTTTCCCTTTAACGGGAGGAGGGGGGGGTTGCACTTCAGAGGGTGGTGTAAAGGAAACTCCTTCTTGAAATTTATAGGTTTGATCACAAAAACGCAGAATTGAGTTTCGTTTAGGTAAGTGTAAATCCCATACTTGCGCGTAGTCTTGGGTAATTTCTTTATGGCGAAATTTCTCTTTACGTCGATGGGGGGCGTAGTCCATTATTTCCATAAATATTGGTAATAAGCCTTCCACTCTTTGTGTTACTTCTGACCAATTAAAACTCATTACTCCTACTTGATCAAGGGCATTTTGACAAACGATCGTCGGTTGGGGAGAGATAGATTGAAAATAATGCACTCGGAAAATATTAATTTTTTGTAAGTCGGCGTGGGATGCCCAAAAAACCGGGAGGCCTGCATTCTGTAATTCTTTACCATAAACGGATAATTCCCCGATCGCGCCCGTTTTATAAAGTCTCCAGCCACGACTTTGTAATTGCATTCTCGCGGTATAAGGATCAACTTTAAGTATTCTCGCCAGACTTTGACTAAGGGTCGCTTTTTTGTCATTACTAACAGCTTCAAGAATTAATATACCCGGTTCTAATTGACTGGGATCAGTTTTAGTTTCTTCTACCGCGGCTTGTCTTTTTTGCTGTTCAAATTCTTCGATACGTTTTAACCCTTGACGGGCCTGAGCCACCAATTTAGGATTAGTAGAATCTTGTAATAATTGACGATAGACTTTTTCCGCGTCTTCTCTTTTTTCATTTAATTCATAAAATCGACCAATATAAAATTCTACCCAAGGATTTTTTTCTTTCGTCTTTTTCAATTGTTTTAATAAATGGGCGGCGTTTTTAAATTCTTTATTTTCTAAAGCCGCCTGTACTTGTTTTAAGTCATCACTATTCATAATATATCTCTGGGTAAAGTAAGGGAAATTTTAATAGGCAAGAAAACGGAATTTCGCAGAATTTATTAACGATAATTTATGTTTTTTTGAGTTTCCCAAGAGGTCTAATAATCCACCTTGCTTTAGGGGAGAAACCGATCGCGATGGTCTTAGGGGCTACCCCTAGCGCGATCGCACCTGATTTAGAAGAAAAACTCAACAAGTTAAGAAGGGTTAAGCCGGATTATATCATAAATTGTGTTGAGCATATAGACTCAAGTAAAAATTTACAGGACTTATGCAGCCGCCAGAAAGAAACCGGGTTTCTCACCTTTATGTGTTGAGAAAAATAACGATTTTTGGTGAAGAAACCCAGTTTCGACTCAGCACGATCGCGTCTTTGATGGCCTCAAGAAACCGGGTTTCTGTCTGAGACTAATCAATAAGTCGAGATTTTGTCTCCAAACCCCCTTTCTCAGGATGCCCTATCGCGCTCCCTCAGAGTTCATGCAAAAAAACCATCAATTTTATACAAAAACTACATAAAGCTACATACTTTGTAACAATAACTACAAATATTTACAGATACCACCACTAAATTATGGCTTAACAAATGACACCGAAGGGAGAAAAACGTAACAATTTATACCGGATGAAGCCAGATAAATCTCAGTAATGATCCCTCAAACCCTTAGCAGTAAAGCAATTAATATCTCTACTGCCAATGCACTTAAAGTAATCAAACATACTGTCATAACTCAGTAAATTTACTCACATTGAGGAGAAAGCAGTCACATTAATACCTTGCTTGATGCCATAACCCACTTCCATCACAAAAGTAAAACCATGACACAGTTTGTCGAAACCCAAGCAACCCAAAACAAATTTGAAAGGCTCAAAGCCGAAAAAGATGGTTTAGCAGTCAAAGACGAACTCGATCACTTTGCCCAGATTGGTTGGGAAGCCATGAGCGATACCGATCGCGACTACCGCCTCAAATGGTTAGGAATATTTTTCCGCCCCGTGACTCCGGGCAAATTTATGATGCGCCTACGCTTACCCAATGGTATCCTCACCAGTGGTCAAATGCGAGTATTAGGAGAAATAGTCGCCCGTTACGGTGAGGATGGTTGCGCGGATATCACTACCCGTCAAAACCTGCAACTGAGGGGTATTGGCATCGAAGATATACCCGATATTTTCCAACGCCTCGAAGACGCGGGGATGACAAGCATCCAGTCTGGTATGGATAACGTCCGCAATATTACGGGATCACCTGTGGCGGGAATTGATGCCGATGAATTAATCGACACGCGAGGGATCATTCGCAAAGTGCAAGACATGATCACCAATAATGGTGAGGGCAACCCCTGTTTTAGTAATCTTCCCAGAAAATTTAACATCGCGATCGCGGGTTGTCGAGATAACTCCGTCCACGCGGAAATCAATGATATCGCGTTTGTCCCCGCGTACAAAAACGGACACCTAGGTTTTAACGTACTCGTGGGCGGTTTCTTTTCCGCGAAACGCTGTGAAGCCGCGATACCCTTAAACGCGTGGGTTGATCCCCGTGATGTCGTCGCCCTTTGTGAATCCATTTTAGTCGTCTATCGCGATCACGGTTTACGCGCCAATCGTCAAAAAGCCCGTCTGATGTGGCTCATAGACGAATGGGGGATCGAAAAATTCCGCGATGAAGTCGAAAAACAGTTAGGTTTCACCATTCCTAACGCGGCCCCCAAAGATGAGATCCTCTGGGAAAAGCGCGATCATATCGGTATTCACGCGCAAAAACAACCAGCCTTAAATTATGTCGGCCTACACATACCCGTCGGGCGTTTTTATGCCGAAGATATGTTGGCATTAGCACGAATGGCCGATGTTTATGGCAGTGGAGAAATACGTCTTACCGTCGAACAAAACGTCATTATTCCTAACATTCCAGACTCCCGTTTAGAACGCTTTTTAGAAGAACCCCTTCTGCAAAGATTTTCCGTTAATCCCGCGCCTTTAACCCGCTCCCTTGTTTCTTGTACCGGAGCACAATTTTGTAATTTTGCCCTGATAGAAACCAAAAATCGTGGTTTAGCCATGATTAAAGAATTAGAAGCAGAATTACATATCCCAAAACCAGTGAGAATACACTGGACCGGATGCCCTAATTCCTGTGGACAACCCCAAGTCGCGGATATTGGATTAATGGGAACCAAAGTGAGAAAAAATGGCAAAACTTTGGAAGGGGTTGATCTTTTTATGGGGGGAAAAGTTGGCAAAGAAGCCCGATTAGGAGAATGTGTACAAAAAGGCATTCCCTGTGAAGACTTAAAACCCGTTTTACGTCAACTTCTCATCGAACACTTTGAGGCAACACCCAAAAACTCTTTCTTAGAGAGTGATACACCTTCTCAATTGATAATTACCCAAGATGAAATAGAAGAAAGTGCTGAAAAAGTAAAAAATGCTACAGTAATTTTTGCTAAATCAGGTAAAGAAATTAATTGTAGTGAAGATCAATTTATCCTTGATATCGCGGAAGGAGAAGGGGTAGAAATTGCCAGTAGTTGTCGCTCAGGAAATTGTGGCACTTGTCAAGTCAAAATTGTGGAAGGCAGTGTCAAATATGATGGCACTCCCGACGCGCTGAAGGACTTACAACCCGGTATGATTTTAACTTGTAGTGCCACACCCATTGACAAAGTTATTATTGATGCCTAAAAATGCTACAGCAGGCAACAGGCAACAGGGAAGAGGTAACAACAATGATGAAAGTCTGTTTATGGATTTTTTCATTAATTGTAAAACTCATAAACCCGAAATACACGGTAAAATCTCAGAAGATAGATAAGTTTGATAGAAATAGAAGATATTGAAGCATAAGGAAAAACCCAAATTCTTCCTTCTTCCTTCTTCCTTCTTCCTTCTTCCTTCTTCCTTCTTCCTTTATTAACCATTACCCATTACCTATTACCCATGAGTAAATTTTCCCGAAGACAATTTTTATTTACCGCAGGAGTAACCGCGGCCGGAACGTTATTAGTACATGGTTGTTCATCGGGTGGCTCTTCATCCTCAAATAACAGTCCTTCTAGTAAAAATAGTGCCACACCCGCGGTTAATATTAATCCGGCAGATGCCCCGGAAGTGACAAAAGCAAAACTGGGATTTATTGCCCTTACTGACTCAGCACCTCTAATTATTGCTAAAGAAAAAGGCTTGTTTGAGAAATATGGGATGAAGGATGTAGAAGTCCTCAAACAAGCATCTTGGCCTGTCACCCGTGATAATTTAGAATTAGGTTCCCAAGGTGGGGGATTAGATGGAGCTCATATTTTATCTCCCATGCCTTATTTAATGACATTAGGAACAATTACCAAAGGCAATAAGCCCGTTCCGATGAATCTTTTGGCACGATTAAATACGAATGGACAAGCCATTTCGTTAGGGAAAAATTATCTGGATTTAAAAATAGGTGTTAATGATAGTGCCAAATTAAAAGAAGCAGTGGCTAAAGCGAAAGCTTCTGGTAAAGAAGTGAAAGCGGCTGTTACTTTTCCGGGTGGTACTCACGATCTTTGGATGCGTTATTGGTTAGCATCCGGCGGTATTGATCCTGATAATGATATTTCCACGATTCCAGTGCCACCGCCTCAGATGGTTTCTAATATGAAAGTGGGTAATATGGAAGCCTTTTGTGTGGGTGAACCTTGGAATGCCCAATTAGTGACTCAAAAGGTGGGTTATACGGGTTTAGTGACAGGTGAATTATGGAAAGATCACCCGGAAAAAGCATTTACATTAAGGGCTGATTGGGTAACAAAAAATCCTAAAGCGGCCAAGGCTTTAACGATGGCCATTCTGGAGGCGCAACAATGGTGCGATAAACCAGAAAACATCGAGGAAATGTGTAAAATAATTTCCCAAGATAAGTGGTTAAAAGTACCGTTTCCTGATATAATTGGTCGTTCCAAAGGTGATATTGATTACGGTGATGGACGAATGGTGAAGGGTAGTCCGATCGCGATGAAATTCTGGAAAGATTTTGCTTCTTATCCTTATAAGAGCCATGATATTTGGTTTATGACGGAGGATATGCGTTGGGGTTATATTCCCAAGGATACCGATGTGAAAAAATTGGTGGATCAAGTTAACCGAGAAGATATTTGGAGAGAAGCTGCTAAGGCTTTAAATGTTCCCGCCGCGGAGATTCCTACCAGTACATCACGGGGTATTGAGACTTTCTTTGATGGTGTCAAATTTGACCCCGAAAAGCCTCAAGAATACTTAAATAGTCTCAAGATTAAAAAGGCTTAAGTTGGTAATTGGTAATTGGTAATTGGAGTCGTTTTTGGCTCTGCCCTATCTCATCTAAACCACAATTTCCCCTATCCCCATCCCTAATAACCAATCACCAATAACCAATCACCAATCCCGAATCCCCAATCCCGAATCCCCAATCCCGAATCCCCAATCCCCAATCCCTAATCCCCAATTTTGCCATGACAGCTAGAGTCGAGCGTAGAGCTAAATTCAATCCTCTGAATTTTATTTTTTCTTTTATTCAGAAAAACCGTAAAAAAATTATCCGTCCTCTGTTTGCTCTTTTTATTATTCTGGTGATTTGGCAATTACTTTGCCTCAAGCCGGATGGTAATTTTCCTGGGCCGATCAAAGTGATACAGGATACTTGGGACCCCTTAATTATTAATCCTTTCTTTGATAATGGCGGTACGGATAAAGGGTTATTTTTACAAGTTTTTGAAAGTTTAAAAAGAGTCGCGATCGGCTTTTCGTTTTCTGCTATAATAGGCATTGCCCTGGGGATTTTAGTGGGAACAAATCCCTTTATGTTTGATGCCTTAGATCCCATTTTTCAGGTATTAAGAACGATTCCACCCTTGGCATGGTTGCCGATCGCGTTAGCAATTTTCCAACAATTTAACCCCTTAGACGTATTAAAGATTTCTACCAGTGAAACCTCAGCACTTTTCGTAATTTTCATTACATCAATCTGGCCAATTATTATTAATACAACGGTAGGAGTGCAACAAATACCCCAAGACTATCGCAACGTCGCGAGGGTATTACGTCTGCCGAAGAAAAAGTATTTTATCAAAATTCTTTTCCCTTCTGCCGTGCCTTATATCTTTACCGGATTACGCATTGGGATTGGTTTATCTTGGTTAGCAATTATCGCGGCAGAAATGTTAGTCGGTGGTGTGGGAATTGGTTTCTTTATCTGGGATTCCTATAACAGTGCCCGCATTAGTCAAATTATTCTAGCCCTGATTTATGTAGGGGTGATCGGCTTACTTTTAGATAGATTAGTTGGTTTTATTGCTTCCAAAGTTGTACCCGAAGAAAGAAAGTAGTAAAAAGAAACCGGGTTTCTGGTACTCATCGTCAAATAACTAGATTTGGGGTTAAGAAACCCGGTTTCTGATACCTCTCTAATCCCTAATCCCAATTCCCCATTCCCCATTCCCCAAAATATATGTCAGTATTTGTTGAAGTTGATCATGTGGATCGCGTATTTAATCTGCCCAATGGAGAAAAATATATCGCCCTAAAAAATATTCAATTGAAGATTCAAGAAGGCGAATTTATCTCTTTACTCGGACATTCTGGTTGTGGAAAATCCACATTATTAAATATTATCGCGGGTTTAGATCAACCCTCCACGGGAGGGGTTATTTTAGAGGGCCGTCAGGTGAATCAACCCGGTCCCGATCGCATGGTTGTCTTTCAAAATTATTCCTTACTTCCCTGGTTAACAGTACGAGAAAATATTGCTTTAGCCGTAGATGAAGTTTATCGGAAATCACCGAAAGGGGAACGACGTAGTATTATCGAACATCATATTAATTTAGTCGGTTTACGTCACGCGGCTGATAAACTTCCGGGGGAAATTTCAGGAGGAATGAAACAACGAGTCGCGATCGCGCGCGCTTTGTCAATCCGTCCCAAATTGTTATTATTAGATGAACCCTTTGGCGCCTTAGACGCGTTAACTCGTGGGGGTTTACAAGAGCAATTAATGAAAATTTGTCAGGAAAGTAATGTCACCGCGGTGATGGTAACTCACGATGTCGATGAAGCATTATTATTATCCGATCGCATTGTCATGTTAACCAATGGTCCCGAAGCGCAAATCGGACAAATTTTAGAAGTACCAATCCCTCGTCCCCGTCAACGCATGGAAGTGGTAAATAATCCCAATTATTACGCGTTACGCAACGAGATGGTTTATTTCTTAAATCAACAAAAACGGGTAAAACAACGGAAGGTAAAACAAGCACCTACGGTAATTGCCGCCAATGGTTTAGAAAAGGTAAATTTAGATATTGGTTTTATCCCATTAACTGACTGTGCGCCCTTAATTGTTGCCAAAGAAAAAGGCTTTTTTGAAAAGCATGGTTTAACACAAGTTAACCTCTGTCGAGAGCCATCTTGGAAGGCGATCCAAGAAGGAATTATTAGTGGGAGATTAGACAGCGCGCAAATGGTGGCAGGAATGCCGATTGCTTTAACATTAGGAGCCAATGATCAAAAACCAATTCCCGTTTGTAGCGCTTTAACTCTCTCTCGTAATGGTAATGGAATTACCTTTAGTAAAAAATTCTTTGAGGAAGGAATAACTACCCTCGAAGACTTTAAAGACGCGATCGATAAAACCCCCGATCGCGTTCATACATTGGCAATGGTACATCCGGCATCAATGCACAATCTGTTATTAAGATATTGGTTAGCCTCCGGTAATATTGATCCCGATTTAGATCTGACTTTAACCGTAGTTCCGCCGCCCCAAATGGTATCGAATTTAAAAGCCGGAAATATTGACGGTTATTGTGTGGGAGAGCCTTGGAATTCCCACGCGGTTAATGAAGGAATTGGCTTTGTAATGACTCGCACAATGGATATTTTACCACAACATATCGAGAAAGTTTTGGGAGTGCGAGAAGACTGGGCAAATCAATATCCTAATACTCATATTGCCTTAGTTAAAGCTTTAATGGAAGCGTGCGAATATTGCGATGATCAACGCAATAGAGAGGAAATTGTCACGATTTTAAGTCAGGAGGAATATGTCGGTGCAGACATTCGACATATTCGCCCCTGTTTCCTTGATGTCTGTGATTCGGGTATGGGAAAAGCACCGGAATCTATCTATTATTATCACCAGTTTTATGTTGATAAAGCGAATTGGCCCGATCGTACAGAAATGTTATGGATTATGGCACAAATGGCTCGGTGGATGATTATTCCTTTTCCCAAAAATTGGGTCGAAGTTCTTGATAGAATCGTGAGAGCCGATGTTTTTGGGGAAGCTTCTCGTCAATTAGGTTTACCGGATGCTGGCCGTATTAGTCGCACAATTAAACTCTTTGATCAGAGTGTTTTTAACGCGGATGATCCGATTCAGTATCTCAAAAATGTATCAATTAAACGACGAGTTCGCATTGAAGAAATTTTAGTTGATCCACCGGCGACAATTACCCGTTAAATTAGAAACCGGGTTGAGGATGTCAACTTTTCATTTTCCGCGATTCGCTCACGCCATAAACCCGGTTTCTCTGTAGGGGCTTTTGCCCTGACACAACCTTTGAATTATGTAGAATTTACCATGAATAATGAAGAAGAAAAAAAACCTATGCAAATTCTCCAAAATCCCCAAACCAATAAGGTAGTTTCGGTTAACTCTAATGGCTTTTTAGTGATTAAAGATGTCTCTAAAGTTTATGAAACCGCCCAAGGCTCTTACACAGTTTTAGATGGTGTTAATCTGGAGATTAAAGAAGGGGAGTTTATCTGTATAATTGGACACTCTGGCTGTGGAAAATCCACTCTTTTAAATTCGATCGCGGGTTTTAATAAACCAACGACGGGGGAAGTCTTACTAGAGGGAAACCCCATTACGGAGCCGGGACCCGATCGCATGGTAGTTTTCCAAAATTATTCTTTATTACCTTGGTTAAGTGCCAAAGAAAATGTTGCTTTAGCCGTGGAAACCGTTTATGCACATAAGTCGGTAACAATACAAGAAAATATTGTGCAAGATCATTTAGAATTAGTGGGATTAACGGAATCTGCCCATAAAAAACCGGGTCAAATTTCAGGGGGGATGAAACAAAGAGTCGCGATCGCGCGCGCCTTAGCAACCCGTCCGAAAGTATTGATTTTAGACGAACCTTTTGGAGCACTTGATCCGATTACCAGAGAAGAATTACAGGAAGAATTACTAAAAATTTGGCGTGAATATAGGGTGACAGTTTTAATGATCACCCATGATATTGATGAAGCATTATTTTTAGCCGATCGCGTAGTAATGATGACAAATGGTCCCTCAGCCCATATTGGCGAAGATTTAAAAATCCCCTTCTCTCGGCCCCGCGATCGAGCCCGGATCATGGAAGATCCCGTTTATTATGAATTACGAAATTTTGCCCTAGATTTTCTCTTCCGTCGTTACGCGCACCACGAAGGGGACGAGGAGGAAACTAATACAACTCCACTCACCACAACGGTTACAACCACAAACACCACTGCGCCAGAGGCTCCCCTCAAACCAAATGAACCCACACCTACTATAAAACCTGCTGTAAAGTCGGTTAAATCGGCTACAACATTGGTGTCCCCAATTGCTTTTAATGCCACAAAAACAAGTAAGGTGTCAACTATGTCTGAAAATGAATCAAGCTCTGGTAGTGTTCAAATTGCTGTCGGTTTGGCCTGGTTAGCCGTGCTGGTTGCTTTTACGGGTGTTAACATCGCCCAAGTTAACAACAGTAAAAAAGATACTCCCACCGCGACGGCTTCTCCCACCGCGGTTGTTTCCCCAACCACCTCTACCCCATCAATGGGAAGTAGTCCCTCCTCGCTCTCTAGCAGTAGTCCCTCATCCATGATGGGAAGCAGTCCCTCTGCCACGACGAGCAGCACTCCCTCATCCATGATGGGAAGTAGTCCCTCATCCATGATGGGAAGTAGTCCCACATCGAGCCCTAGCAGTAGTCCCTCATCGACGACAGAAAGTAGTCCCACATCGAGCCCTAGCAGCAGTAGTGGATCAAAGGTGACAGAGCAAGCTCAACTTGATGAATTAAGTAAAAAACTGTATGAGCAAATTGATAAAGCTTGGACGACAACACCCACTTTTACCGAAGAGTTAGTCTATCGGGTAACAGTGGATCAAAATGGGAATATAATCAAATACGACGCGACGAATAAAGCCGCCCAAGATTTTGAGAAAGATATCCCACTTCCCTCATTAAAAAGTTCTGCAAAACCTGAAGGTGGTGCGACACAAAAAAACACAGAATTTCAAGTTACCTTTACCCCTGATGCGAAATTAAAAGTTACCCCGTAACTTAGATAAAACAGATCGGCAAATAAATAATTTTTGTCCTTAATAAACCTGGTTTCTACACTAAAAAAATTAGTGTTGTCATCAATCTAAAAGGAGAAACCAGGTTTTATTGTACAAGACTTAGGGAGAAACCGGGTTTTTGCACCAAAATACTTCGTTCTAACTCTCAATCTCGGTTGAAAAACCCGGTTTCTAGGATTAATTTTATCTTCCCCATTATCGGGGTTAATTCTGGGCGAATTTTATATTTTCAATCCTTCATGATTTACCTAATTATTCATGGCTAATGCTATGATTAAGGGGTATTTTTTTCCCGAAATTTAACTCTTTACTATTAAAATTTTCAGATCAATATGGAAACTGTCAAAACTCTTTGTCCTTACTGTGGTGTCGGTTGTGGTTTAGAAGTAATTCCTCCTATTAAACCCGATCAACCTTGGAAAGTCAAGGGCGATCGCGCTCATCCTTCCAGTCAAGGGATGGTATGTGTGAAAGGAGCCACCGTGATCGAATCCATAAAACGCGATCGACTGCTTTATCCCATGATGAGAGAAACACTAGACGCACCCTTTGCGCGTGTCAGTTGGGATGAAGCATTAGAAACCATAGTTAAACGCATTCAAAACATTCGTGATACCAGTGGAGTCAATGCCATTTGTATGTATGGCTCCGGTCAATTTATTACAGAAGATTATTATACAGCACAAAAGTTAATGAAAGGCTGTATCGGCACTAATAATTTTGATGCCAATTCACGGCTATGTATGTCCTCCGCGGTATCCGGTTATATTCAAAGTTTTGGTTCCGATGGTCCCCCCTGTTGTTATGACGATTTAGAATTAACCGACTGTGCCTTTATTATTGGTAGTAATACCGCGGAATGTCATCCCATAATCTTTAATCGTTTAGCCAAATATCATAAAAAAAATGATCATGTCAAAATGATCGTCGTTGATCCGAGAAAAACACCCACCGCGGAAGTTGCCGATTTACATTTAGCAATTCAACCGGGTAGTGATATTGATTTATTAAATGGTATTGCCCATTTATTATTAAAATGGGGAGATATTAACGCGCCTTTTATTGATGAATGTACCGTTAATTTTAGACAATTCTGCGAGGTTATGCAATATTATACTCCAGAAATTGTCGCCGAACGCTGTGGAATTTCCGAAACAGAAATAGAACACGCGGCACGATATTGGCAAGCCTCAAAAAGCATTTTATCATTATGGTCAATGGGGATTAATCAATCTTCAGAAGGAACGGCAAAAGTTAGGGCAATTATTAATTTACATTTAATGACAGGTCAAATCGGAAAACCCGGTTGTGGTCCCTTTTCATTAACAGGTCAACCGAATGCAATGGGGGGAAGAGAAGCGGGAGGTTTAGCCCATATTTTACCCGGATATCGGTTAATAAAAAATGCAAAACATCGGGCAGAAGTTGAGGAATATTGGGGATTAAAACCGGGGAGTATTTCACCGGAACCGGGGCGAAATGCTTGGGAAATGATTACGGGTTTAGAAACCGGAGAAGTGGAATTATTGTGGATCGCGGCGACAAATCCTGTCGTAAGTATGCCTGATTTAGCAAGGACAAAAGCGGCATTATCGCGATCGCGCTTTACCATCTATCAAGAGGCCTATTATCCGACGGAAACCAGTGCCTATGCTCATCTTTTATTACCCGCGAGACAATGGAGCGAAAAAACGGGAGTAATGACTAATTCCGAAAGACGAGTTACCTTATGTACTGCCTTTCAGGAACCAGAAGGGGAAGCCAAAGAAGATTGGCGCATTTTTGCCGAAGTGGGGAGAAGATTAGGATTTGCTGATAAATTTGCCTTTGAAACATCCGCAGATGTTTATCGGGAATTTGTCCAATTAACACGCGATCGTCCCTGCGATATGACAGGTATCAGTCACGAAAAATTACAAAAAGACGGTCCCTTACAATGGCCATTTTTTAAGAAGGAAGAAGGAAGAAGGAAGAAGGAAGAAGGGGAGGAAATCCAAGAAGGAATAAATAACAAGGAAGAAGGGGAGGAAATCCAAGAGGGATTCAATGATGTTTCTAAACGTCTTTATACAGATTGGAAATTTAATACCCCCGATGGAAAAGCGATATTTTCTGCCTATCATTCACGGGGGTTAGCAGAACCCCCCGATCGCGATTATCCTTTTGTATTAACAACAGGAAGATTATACGGTCATTGGCACACATTAACGCGTACCGGAAGAATCGAGAAAATTAAACAAATGCACCCCAATCCCTTTATCGAAATTCATCCCAAAGATGCCAAACCATTAAATATACAAGAAGGTGATTTAGTCAAAGTTTGCTCCCGTCGAAGCGAAACTATATTCCCGGCAAAAGTAACCAGCGCGATCGCGCCCGGAACCCTATTTGTGCCGATGCACTGGGGGGCATTATGGGCAGAAAACTGCGAAGCCAACGCGTTAACTCATCCTGAAGCTTGTCCAGATTCAAAACAACCCGAATTAAAAGCTTGTGCCGTAAAATTGATCAAACTTTAGGACAAAGAAACCGGGTTTTTCCCATTAATCTGTTGCCGAAAATAACAAATTTCCCTGAAAAACCCGGTTTCTCACGCTCATCCCCTTCATCTGTTGCCGAAAATAACAAATTTCCCTGAAAAAAACCGGTTTATTACGATCATTTTTTGCCAGAAATAAAGATTTTTAACCGACTCTTGGCTGTTCCTCTGTGATCTCTGTGTCCTCTGTGGTTCATTTTATTTTACTACCGCGATATCACAAAATTGCGTTAACTTTATCAAAGGATAAAAAACTTTATATATGGAAAATTCAAAAAGTAGGGAATATAATATTAATAATGGAGCAAAACTCGCAAATCCAAAAACAATGGCAAAAGGAAGGACGTTCATAGTATGGCCAATTTATCAGAGGAAAACTTAAGGCGAATCACCCATTTACTGCCCCGTTTATTTGAAGTAATTAATCTGGCAACAGCAACAGAATTTAACTTGTTTACGCAGTATGGCGAGACAGAGGAAACATTGCCAGAGTTAGGAGCCGCAGAAGGGGCAGCCGAACGCCAACAGGCAGAAACCGAACGCCAACAGGCAGAAACCGAACGCCAACGTGTCGCACAATTAGAGTCTTTATTGGCTCAGTATCGCGATCGTTTTGGTAATTTACTTACCCGAATAACAGAGCGCGATCGCTTCACAGAAACCCGGTTTCTTCACCAAATCTCCACTCAGAAATAAATCACTCGAATTCAAATATAGCAATCCTATTTCAATCGTAATATTTTTGTAGGGGCAATCCCCCCGTGGT
>JBEDKD010000010.1:0-18862 GCA_041172365.1 Cyanobacteriota bacterium
CTTCAGCTATCGGGTAAAGAAAAACTACCTAATGCCATCCCCCATTAGTCTGTAACACATTGATGATGACATTCTTTCCTTTGTGCCTTTGTGTCTTGGTGGTTATCAAAAGAAGTGAAAGCAAAGGAACCACCAAGGCACAGAGAACACCAAGAGGTAATTTTATCTAGGGAAAATGAACCACCTAGGCATGGCCATATTCTTCTGTTAATAGACTTACTCTTTTCTTTCCTTACCTACACAACATTGATATAGCAAGTCTAAATCATTCATAAAGATTTGTAGGGGTAGTGCCCCTGTGCCTACCCCTCATCAATCGGGGCAACCACGGGGGGATTGCCCCTACAAAAATATTACGATTGAAATAGGATTGCTCTAGGTGAGATATGTAGGTTTGTAATTTATCCTAAAAGTCCTTTGCCATTTTGGTTAAATTCGACAAAAGTTTGATCAGATAATTCATCCATTGTCATTGACTTTAAAATGCTTAAAGGTAATGTTAAATGATGCGCCCCGGCTAATATTGTCGAAACCGCTTCATCCCTCGACTTAATACTCGCGGCTAAAATTTCGGTATTACTTCCCTTTAAAACATTTGCCATATCCCGTACTAAAGCATAGCCATCTCCTAATAATCGTGTGGCTCGATTCACATACGCGATCGCGTATTTAGCGCCGGATTCTGCTGCAATGATCGCTTGAGAAGGATGATAAATCGCGGTAACAGAGCAAAAGATTTCCCGCGATAAACACGCGACAACCTGAAAACCGATAGGAGTCGCGGGAATTTTTAAGACAGTTTGTGATCCCAATAAAGCAAACGCGGCCTTTCCTTCAGTTATCATAGTATCAAAGTCCGACGAGGTAAGCTGATAGTAAACCTCCCCAGAAGTTAACCCTTTCAGTTTTTGCAGAGTCACATCGGGGGCTAAATCACTTTTCGCCAAAAGTGTCGGATTTGTGGTAATACCCGATACCCATCCCCACTGACAAACTTCTTCGGCTTCAGAGATAATTGCAGAATCCAGATAAATTGCCATAACTTCTCCCAGTGTAAATTATTAACCTCAAAGCCGTTTATATAATGAAAACGGATCAAATTTGACAATTAATATGGTCAAAATTTGCTATCTAGGAAGGAGTCGAGGTTAAGGCATTTAATATTTTTGATCATTGATTGCCAGAAACGCGATCAACGCCATCGGAAATATCAAATCAAAAATCTATAATGGGTATTATTCTTTATGTCTAGCACGCCTGTGTCACCCCAAAGTCAGCTACCCACAGCACGTCTGCCTCGCGCCCTTAGTTTTCTGCAAACTTTAGGATTCAGTCTGACGGGATTGTTACTTTGGCCTGGTACGATGGCGGGAGTCCATAGAGCCTTGGGTCCGATCGCGCTCTTTGTTTGGATACCCGGAGTGATTATCGGTATTCTGCTAAACCTCCAGTTAGCCCATTTAAGTCGTTATTGGCCCGATATTGCTGGTGGTACGCCCAATTATGCCACCCGCTTACTCCCGAAAAACCCTCGTTTAGGAATTTACGGGGCCTGTTGTTATTTAATTGGTTGGACTTCCGTCATTACTGTAAACGCGATCGTCTTAAGTAATCTGGTGAATGTGCAACTAGAAACCGCCCGGATTCAGATTCCTGACATTATTCTGAAAATTAGTTTCACGATTATTCCCTTTATTATCGCGTTTAGCGGCACTCAGGCCCTCGCGATTCTGCATCTTTGTTTTATGATGCCCGCGATCGGATTTCTGCTACTATTTGTCATTCAAGGACTTACCTGGTTAATATTTTCCCCCCATTCTCCGGGTTTGTTTCCCTCTGATTGGTTGAATTTTAATTGGGTAGAATGGGCGAAATGGTACTTAATAGCCGCCTATGGAGTTTATGGCACCGAAGGGGGAGCCGCGTTTATTGCTGATACAAAGCAACCGAAAATCATGGTACGTTGTTTATCCATAACTGCCTGTCTTTTACCAGTTGTTTATATCGGTGGATTTTGGGTAGTCATGCGTCTCGCCACTAATAATCAATTAGGTGATGATACGATTTTAAATTTAACAGCCGCGGCTATACCTTTTTGGGGAAATTATGCCTCTTTTTTAGTAGTTATTCTGATTTCTTTTGCCGCGTTACTCAGTTCAGCCAATACGATTTCCCTTTGCGTGAGAGTCCTCTATCAATTATCCCTCGATGGTTATGTATCTCCGGTTTTTGCGGTCACTTCCCGTCGTGGTGTCATGGGACCGGGATTATTTTTTATTTTGTTTATAGGTCTATTTTCGATGATTTGGGGAGATGTAGTTCATATTATTTTAATTACGGGAACGGGTTATTTTATATCAATAATGACTTTTCATCTGGCACTTTGGTGCGGTAGAAACCGTCCCGAAAGTCGATGGCCTCTGTTATCTTTAATATTTTTCTTGATGGAATTTATTGTCGTGATCGTTAGTGGTATTGCCTGGAATCCCTTTTCTCTCGTGCTGGGGATTTTACTTCCTTGGGGAATAGTGGTGATTGATTCACTTATTCGTCGTAGTCATTTTCCCTTTTTTAACCCCCAATGGTGGATACAATGCTATCGTCGTAACTCTGCCGATGTTAAGGAGCCCGATTGGGTCACAATTCATGTTTTAATTGTTATTATTTTAGTCTGTGGTGGCACAGTGATTGGTTGGCACACGCGAGGGTTTGTTTCTCAACTTCCTACATCTTCTCAAGAGAAGTTATTAGTGATTTTATTGGTAACAATGGGCTTTGTCGGAGTCGGGATCGCGAGTGGGACAAGTTTACCCCAAGCCGAGAAAATTATTGAAGCAAAAGAACAGACAGAACTCTTATTTATGAAAGCATTTGATCCTATTTTAATATTAGATAATGAGGGCAGGATTCGTCACTCAAATGAGGCGGCGGCCAGCCTATTTAACATGACAATGAATCAGTTAATTAGAATTCCGCTCCAGAAAAAACTGCCCCAACTTTCCCGCGATCCCCAATACTGGTTCACGCGAAGTGAACAAAGTTATCTTAGTAAAGATGAGTTTAAAATCTTAGATATGACTATTTCTTGTCGGAGCAATTATGATGACAGAGAATATATGGTGATTTTACGCGATATCACAGAACAAAAAAGAGCGGAAGAATCTTTAAGGAGATCAGAATCTCAATTAAGAGAATTTACATGGGAATTAGAAGCACGAGTGGAACAACGCACCACGGAATTGAGAGACGCGTGGCAAGCCGCCCAAGCTGCATCCCAAGCCAAAAGCGAATTTTTAGCCAATATGAGCCATGAATTAAGAACTCCCCTTAATGGTATTTTAGGATATGCCCAAATTCTGCAAAGAGAACCTAATTTAACCGAGAAAACTTTGAATGGATTGCGGATTATTAATCAATCGGGTTCCCATCTTCTCACCCTAATTAATGATATTTTAGACCTTTCCAAAATTGAAGCTAAAAAAATGGAAATTTTCCCCACAGACTTGCATTTTCCTACCTTTCTGATGGGATTGGTAGAAATGTGTCGTATTAAAGCAGAACAAAAAGGAATTGCTTTTATTTATCAACCCTCGGCCGATCTGCCGAGGGCGATTCACGCCGATGAAAAACGATTGCGACAAGTCCTGATTAACTTAATTGGTAACGCGATCAAATTTACGGACGATGGTGGCGTAACATTTAAAGTGAGTGTTTTCAATGAACCCTTGGCAAAAAGTCTGGGGAATGTCTATAACTTCAGAGAAGATGCCACTTCTCAGGAAGAATCTCCCCAAAATTCCTCGTCACTTTCTTTAAACATTCGCTTTGAAATTCAAGATACGGGAATTGGTATGAATCGAGAGCAAATTGATAAAATCTTTTTACCTTTTGAGCAAGTCGGTGATCGAAAATATCAAGGCGAAGGAACCGGATTAGGATTAGCAATTAGTTCTAAAATTATTGCCCTGATGGGAGGTAAGATTGGTGTACAAAGTTACCCTGGGCAAGGAAGTAATTTTTGGGTAGATTTAGAAGTAAGTCCGGCTAAATTTGGGGAAATATCCAGTCCCCTTCGTCCCCCAAAATTAATTATTGGATTTGAAGGAAAGCCACAGAAAATTCTTTTAGTCGATGATCAATGGGAAAATCGTGAACTGTTACATAATCTTTTAGACTCAATCGGTTTTCAAATTATTCAAGCGAGTAATGGTGCAGAAGGTTTAGAAAAAACCAAGGAATATCACCCTAATTTAATCATTACTGATTTAGTGATGCCAGTTTTAGATGGATTTGAGATGATTCGCCGAATTAGGGCGCAGAAAAAATATGATGATGTTGTGATACTTGTTACTTCGTCGAGTGCCTTTGCCCTCGATAAAACCAAAAGTTTTGAGATGGGTTGTAATGATTGTATTAGTAAACCCTTATCTCTTGATCTGATTCTGCAAAAAATTCAAGAATATTTAAACATTACATGGACTTTTGCGGATGAGACAACGGATTCATATTTGTCCAAAACATTAGGGGATAATTATCATGAGACAAACACTGGGAGCGCGATCGTCCCTAGTCCAGAAAAATTTGAGACACCCTCCTCCAGTGAAATGAAACTTTTATATGATCTGATTATGAAGGGGAATTTGAAAGGGATTGTCAAAGAAGCCGAATATTTAGAAATGACGGATTTACGTTTAGTCCCCTTTGCTAATCACTTAAAGTTTTTAGCCAAAGGTTTTCAAGAAAAAGCGTTAAAAGAATTTATAATGAAGTATAGGAGGTAACGTAATGTCTAGTATTGGTGATAAAGAAGTTGTGTTAATTGTCGATGATAACTTAGCTAATTTAGCGGTACTTTCCGATTTTTTAGATGATGCTGGGTTTGAAGTTTGGGTGGCTCAAGATGGGGAAAGTGCTTTAGAAAAAGTCACTTATGGTTTACCCAGCTTGATTCTTTTGGATGTAATGATGCCAGGAATTGATGGCTTTCAAACTTGTAAAATCTTAAAATCTAATCCCATTACTGAAGCCATTCCTATTATTTTTACAACGGCACTTTCCGATCCCATTGATAAGGTGAGAGGGTTTACTGTGGGTGCTGTTGATTATATTACAAAACCTTTTCATCAGGATGAGGTTTTAATGAGAGTGCGTTTGCATTTACAGTTATATTCTTTAAGAAAAACCCTAGAGGAAAAAAATTATTTATTAGCCCAAATCACCACAGATTTAGAACACTTAGTCGAGGAAAGAACCTGGGACTTAAAAGGAGCAATGAAAGAATTACAACAAGCTCATTTAGAATTACTCGTGAAGGAAGAAAGATTACGTTATAAAGCTTCCCATGATTCCTTAACGGGTTTACCTAATCGTGCTTCTTTTCTCGATCGCCTTCATCAAGTCATAGAATTGGCGAAGCAGAAAACTGATTATTTATACGCGGTTTTGTTTATTGATTTAGATCGCTTTAAAGTGATTAATGATAGTTTAGGGCATTTAGTAGGAGATGAATTACTGAAAAGAGTAGCAAAACGCATGGAAAACTCTCTGTCTTCGGAAAATATGGTGGCTCGTTTAGGGGGTGATGAATTTATTATTTTACTAGAAAATATTACTGATATTGAGCAAGTCAAAGATGTTGCCCAAAACATTTTATCCGAATTAAATCGTCCTTTTTCCTTAGAGCATTATGAAGTTTTTACGGGTGCTAGTATTGGTATTACTACCAGTGCTATGGGTTATCAAGAGGCGATCGAGGTTTTGAAAGATGCTGATGTCGCGATGTATCATGCCAAAGTGCGGGGAAAAAATCGTTATGAAATTTTAACTCCGACGATTCAAACTCAAGCCGTGCAAAAATTAGAGTTAGAAAATGATTTACGCAAAGCGATCGACTCTAAGGAGTTTTGTCTCTACTATCAACCTATTGTCTCCCTGAAAACGGGAGAACTTTTAAGTTTTGAGGCTTTAGTGCGTTGGCATCATCCTCGCAAGGGATTAGTTTCACCTCTCAAGTTTATTTCTCTGGCAGAGGAAACGGGTTTAATTCATTCTTTAGGGCGTTTGATTTTCCAACAAGCTTGTCAACAAATGCGTTTTTGGCAGCAACAATTTTCTGACTCTTTACCTTTAATCCTGAATGTCAATTTTTCACCCATACAGCTTCGTAGAATAGATTTTATTGAACAGATTACGGAAATTTTACAGGAGATCGGACTGGATAGTTGTTGCTTAAAAGCTGAAATTACGGAAAGTTGTCTTTTAGATACTTCTAATGATGTTTCTAAGATTATCAATGGGTTAAAGGATTTAGGAATTAAGTTATCTATTGATGATTTTGGCACGGGCTATTCTTCTTTAAGTCGTCTCCATGAGTTCCCTATTGATACTTTAAAAATTGATCGCTCTTTTGTCAGACGCATGAATACGAAAAAGGGTGAAGAAATGATTAAAACTATTTTGACTTTAGCCCGTCGTTTTGATATGGATGTCGTCGCGGAGGGCATTGAAACGGTGGAAAATTTACATAAACTTTCTCAATGGGGTTGTGAGTGGGGCCAGGGTTATCTCTTTTCTCCGGCTGTCGCGCCTGACTCCGCGACTCAATTATTACACGATCGCGCTCATGTTTTTGGTGAATTTTTCTCATCTTCTTCTGAGCCATGCTCTTAACTTATTTCTATCTATTTTCCCACCGATAAAAACATAAGTTGTTTTAATTTTAGCATGGGGTTCTGATATTTATGTTAATACCGTCTCACAATTTACCTTTATTTCGTAAACGCGTTTTAATTACTGCCCCTCGTGCTTATGGGGCAAGATTATCGGAAAAAATTATCTATCAAGGGGGGCTTCCTTTATTAATGCCTACCATTGAAACTTGTTTTCTTGAAGACTATCAGCCCTTAGATTTTGTCCTTAATAATCTTTCCCAATATCACTGGATTGCTTTTACCAGTCGTCATGGTATTGAGGCTTTTTTTCAACGTCTCAATACTTTAAAAATCCCTAGAGATTTTCTCAAAAATTGTCAATTATGTGCCCTGGGTAAGGACGCGGAAAAGTTATTAGAATTTACGGATATTATTAGGATTATTCCTCGGGAATCTAGTCCCCAAGGAATTGTGGAGGAATTAGCTAAAATTCCTGATATTCAACATCAATCTATTTTATTACCTGTTCCCCTTGTGGTGGGTATTCCTGAACCGGATATTGTTCCTAATTTTGTCATGGCTTTACAAAAGCTTCAGTTAAATGTTACCCGGGTTCCTGTTTATTTAACTCGTGCTTTAACAGGGGATTTGTACCCCTTAGAATTGAGTTTGTTACGTTTAGGTAAAATTGATATTCTGGCTTTTAGTAGTACCGCGGAAATTGAAAGTTTTTTGCGGATGGTTGATTCTCCTGTGGATTATCAAAAATGCGCGATCGCGTGTTTTGGCCCCTATACCGCAGCCAACGCCGAAAAATTGGGTTTAACTGTTGATATTTGTGCGGAAAATTTTAGTTCTTTTGATGGGTTTGTCGATGCTATGATTCAATGGTTAAACAGAAGTTTCATCTAGCCGATGAACTCTATGGAGAACTGGGTACAGGGGGAGCATCTCCTAAAGGTAAATTAGGAGTGGGTTGGCGTAGCCTCTGCGTAGTGGGAGCGTCTCGCTCCCTAGGGATCTAATAGGGAGCGAGACGCTCCCACTACGGTTTTTTTTATAAGTCCTATGGCCGAAAATTTAGGGAGAAAAACCCTCCTAAAAAGGAGCTTAATCTAATAAATCTGGCTCCTGATGTACGATCAAATCATAAAGGGGTTGAAAACTAAACCAACCCATTTGATGAGTACCCACTTGTCCCGCGGTTAAATGGGCAAATTCCGGGTCAATTAAAATCGGTTTGCCCGCGGCTTCTGCCATTAATTGTGCTTGACAAGTTCTCTCCATTGTAATAAACCACCACGCGGCTTCATCAACACTATGGCCAACGGTAAGTAATCCGTGATTCCGCAAAATTATGCCTTTTTTATTACCAAGAGTTTCTCCAATACGTTTGCCTTCTTCTAAGTCAAGAACAACGCCTGTATAATCATCAAATAAGGCATGATCTTGATAAAAAGAACAGGCATCTTGTGTTAAAGGATCGAGAAGACGACCTAAACTTGACCAACTTTTCCCATAAACGGAATGGGCGTGGGCTGCGGCTATAATATCAGGACGGGTGGCATGAAGTTGGGAATGAATGGCAAAAGCCGCGGCATTAATCGGTTTATCGCCCTCTAAAATTTCCCCTTGATGGTTAACTAGGATTAAGTCACTCACTCGCATTAAACTGAAGTGTTTTCCCAGGGGATTTACCCAAAAAAGATCGCGATATTCGGGATCTCGCGCGGTAATATGTCCGGCAATTCCTTCGCTAAATCCAAAACGACCAAAGATGCGAAATGCCGCGGCTAAACGCTCTTTTCGATGCCGACGCTCTTCTTCTACGGATGCAAAGGTGGGATATTCCAGTATTTTCAGAATAGGTTGGGATGACATAAATACTGCACATAAAATATTTTGATTATAACAACATAGATCAATTAACGACAATGAGCAAATTTGCTACCTATCTTCATCCCCATACTTGTTACACTTCTCAACAGCGCGATCGTGTTTCTTTTGTCGGTTATTCTTTTCCCTATTTTAGCAAAGTTCGTCAAAATCTCGCGAAACTCCTTCAAAATTATCCGACTCTACCGATTAAGAAAGCACTATATACGGACTATCTACGAGTGCATACAGAAGATTATCTGAGAACTTTAGCACTAATGGCTTTAAATCAACCTGTCAATCAATTACCTAAACTGAGTGGGGAATGTCAAAATCTTGAATATTGTCTCCCCGGTTATTTATATGGACTTGGTGGAATGTTAGAAGCAATAGATACAATGAAAAAGGGGAGTTTAGAAAGGGCTTATTGTTTTAGTTTACCAGGACATCATGCTTATGCTAATTCGGGACATGGTTATTGTTTACTAAATCCCCTTGCAGCCGCGGCTCGATATGCCCAAACTCAAGGATTTGATAAAATCCTAATCGTTGATTGGGATATTCATCATGGTGATGGCACTCAGTGGATTTTTAGTAATGATAATAGTGTCTATTGTATTAGTATTCATTCCGCGGTTGATATTTATATGGCTAAAGCTTCCGATTTAACATTAGGGACAACTACTGTAGGGGACGCGATCGGACATTGTAATATTCCCATTTTAATACAATCTTTTCCCGTAGAAATTTTAGCCTCGGAAGGGTTAACGGGAACGTTTTATCAGGGTGAGGAAAGTTTAGATATTTTTGCCGACGCGTTATCGAAAATACCTTGGCAACCGGATTTAATTTTAATATTTTCTGGTTATGATTCCCATAAGGATGATTGTGGAAAAAATATTACTAATTGGACTAATTCGGATTTTAAACGATTAACCCAAATTGTCTTAGATTTGGCAAAAAAAAATTATTGTCCTGTTTTATCGAGTCATGGAGGTGGGTATAATTTATCTGTCACCCTCTCCGCGGCGGTAAGTCATGTCGAGGTTTTGGCAAATTATTGATTAGGCAATTTTGAGTTGTCTATGGAATGAAAATTTAATAAAGTAGTGCAGGCATCTTGCCTGCTTTTGCTCTCAAGGGTTCCCCGATAAACCCAATGCTAAAGTTATTTAATTTCCATTCCTATAACGATTAACCCAGAAAATTTGAGGTAAAAAGTTATGTTAGGAGCAATTATTGGTGATATCATCGGTTGGTGGAGATAGTGATACGATCGCGTGTATCGCGGGTGGAATTGCCGATGCTTTTTATGGCAACATTCCTAACAAGATTGTACAACAAGCTTTAGTTTGTCTGAGTGAACCTCAATATCTCATTTTTGAGCAATTTATGTCAAAATTTGTTAATAGGTAGTAGGGGCGGGTTCACCCGGATCTTTCATCTCAAAGCGATGATCTTCATAAACCCGCCCCGCTTTAATCTCAAAGCGATAATCTTCATAAACTTCTCTCATGTCAAATATTACGGGCGGGGGGGGGTTTATCAAGCTTATGGCTGGGAAATTAAACGTACTCCGATCGCGCCCCTACCATGTAATTTGGTTTTTTTGAAACCGCAGATAAACGCAGATAAACGCAGATGGGATAAACCCCCTTATGTTTCACAATTTCGCAATAGTGGTGCGGGTTTTTTCCGGTTATTTGTTGGTGGGATAAATTTGGGTTAAACCGCCCCTACAAACCCCCTTATGTTTCACAATTTCCCCATAGGGAATAGGTAATAGGTAGTAGGTAATAGAGGTGTTAAGTATTAGGAGATAAGTCAGAAACCATTACCAATTACCAATTACCAATTACCAATTACCCAATCCCTACTTTTGTAAACTGCGAGGATCGAAAGCATCTCGTAATCCATCACCTAACAAATTAAAGGCTAAAACCGTTAAAATAAGTAAAATCGCGGGGGGCCAAACTAACCAAGGTTGTAATACTAAAATTGAGGCACTCGTTCCCACTGATAATAAATTTCCCCAAGACGGATCGGGTTGTTGAATCCCTAAGCCAATTAAACTTAATACTGATTCCGATTCGATAAAACCCGGAATTGCTAAGGTTGCTGAAATGACGATATAAGTTGCCGTTTGAGGCAAAACGTGACGCAAAATAATATAAAATGAACTCCCTCCCATTGCTTTTGTTACTTGGACAAATTGACGCTCTTTAATTGATAAAACTTCCCCTCTAATCACTCTGGCTAACCCGGCCCATCGCACAAAAGAGGTAATAATAACAATTAATAAAAATCGTTGACTACTGCTTAAATTTGTTGGTAAAATTGCGGCTAAGGCTACTAATAAATAAATACTAGGAATCGTCATTAATACTTCGACAAAACGCATGATAAGACTATCAAGCCATCCGCCAAAATAACCGGAAATGCCACCAATAATCATCCCCAGGGGAAAGGAAATAATAATCCCGACAATGCCGATACTTAAACTAATACGACTTCCATAAACAATACGACTAAATTGATCGCGGGCTTGTTCATCTGTTCCTAAAAGATTAATTTTCCCTTCTCCCATCGCGCCAAATAAATGAATATCCGTTGGGAAAATCCCTAAAAATTTATAAGATTCTCCTTTAATAAAAAATCCGATAGGAGAGGGTTTTTTCCAATCGACATTTAATTGACGATCGCCCGTATTAATATCTACGGGACCTTGAGTGGTAGGATAAACATGGGGACCGATAAATTGACCTTCTTTGGTTTTCCAATAAATATGAGTCGGTGGTAATAATGAACCATCAATTTGTGATTTATAGGGATCATAGGGGGCGACAAAATCTGCCACGATCGCGCTCAGATAAAAGATTAATAAGAGGAGCGCGCCTAATTGAGCTAACGGATTTTTTCGGAAATTTTTCCACCACTTCATCGGATTTTAGATTTTCTATAATAGGATTGGGAATTGAGAAAAAAGACATCGTTAATAGACATCTCCCAAAAATACTGTAGGGTAGGCATCCTGCCTGCCAGGGATGGGATTTTTGGGAGATATCTTTAAGGGTTAATACTGGGGGGAATCTCCCTAGGAGTATCTTCTGTGAGTTTATCATAAAAGGGATTATAGAAGAAAGAACCCGTTTGTGGCGGTAAGGTGGGATCGAGGGCGATTTCCACAATACTTTTAATCACACCCGTTAAGGGAATTGCCAAAATTACTCCTAAAAGTCCCGCGACTTTTCCTCCTAATAATAAAGCCGCGAAGACAATCACGGGACTGAGCCCGGTTAAATCTCCTAAGACTTTGGGCGCGATCGCGTTATCTTTAATTTGTTGAATTGTCACAGAGAGTACCAAAACTTCCAAGGCTAACCATTCATCAATAAATAATACGATAACCGTGACAGCACCTATTCCCAAAGTAGCACCAATAAAGGGTAGAATTTCCAGTAGGCCAATAAAGACAGCAAATAAGAGAAAATAAGGAACCTTTAACCACCAAAATCCGAGTGCTAAAGTCGTGGCCATAAATAAACCTAAAACCAATTGTCCCACGACAAATTTTTGTAGATTTCGTTGTAAAGTATCTCGAAAGACATAGCGCACTTCCGGGGCAAAAAAACTGGTGAGTCCTTCCCAGATTTTCATCCCATCAAGTAACATATAAAATGAGATTACTACAATGAAAATTAAATCCAAAAACCAATTAAAAGTTCCTAAGACAATACCGAGTCCTTGAGCCGCGATCGCTTGCACTTGTCCCTGAATTTTATCAAAAAGCTGTTGCTGTAAAATTGGCACATTAAAAGGGAGATTTCGCTCCTTACTCCAGACTTGAAATTCGGTTAATTGTGTTTGTCCTGACTGTAACAAATCTGGTAATTTTACCGCGAATTGACTGGCTTGAGTCCAAATCGGAGGTATGACAATTAAAACGATTAAAGTTACTACCAAAACCGCGATTAAATAGACAACACCTGCCGCGAGTCCACGGGGGATAAACTTTTGCAAACGCGCGACGGGATAATTTAGTAAAAAGGCAATTAATCCCGCGGTTACTAAAATACTAATTAATTCCGCGACATAATTAAGGACTCCCACGGTTAACCATCCAGTCACAAGCAGGAGTAACCAAGTAATAAGAAATCGTTGAGTCGGTGAAAATATATTCATATTATGATATAAGAAATTCCTGTGAAGACCGGAGATCAATATATTTTATAATAGTAGACAGCAGTACCAACATAAAATTTTTTGGCAAAATTTCCCATTTTCACCCCCAAAGCACGTCAGAGACTTCTCTTGCACAAGGGCTTTCTGGGGCCCTTCTCAGATAATTCTTTACAGAAGTTTACCCAAATTGAGACGCGCAGGGGTTGACAGACAGAGGTTAAGTATGTATCATAAGAGATTGTGAAGTAAATCAATCGCGATCGCGGACGTAATTCAGTGGTAGAATGTCAGCTTCCCAAGCTGAACGTCGTGGGTTCGAGTCCCATCGTCCGCTTTTTAAGTTAATGACATATCAGGAGAAAACCGGGTATGATGTCAGGAATGAAAAATTAATAAAGTAGTGCAGGCATCTTGCCTGCTTTCGGGCAATTATGGGCTCCACTACCAACCCAATCGTCAAGTTATTTAATTTCCATTCCTAACTACTTTAGTCCCAAAATCAATAAAAAAATCAATACAAAACTTACACTCCCTTGCCTATCGAAAATAAGTGGTAACAGGGGGGTTAAATGATAATGGATAACTCGAAGAGCAGGAATTAAGATATTAATTAATTTCAGGGAACCCTAAAAAATGAGATGTTGGCGGAAAAACAACACCCAGAAACCAGGTTTAGCCTAGAGATTTCTGATCTTACCCTATGAGGAAAAAACCTAGTTTCTGGAAATGCTTACCCAAAATCTAAAGAGGAGAAAAGTCCGCGATCCTAATTATCATAGATACGAGCTTCCGCGGCATCAGGATTTTCTTCACAATAGATTTCAAAAGCAGTTTTTTCAAGAGCGTGAGCCCGTTGGTGAGCGGCTTCAGCTTGTAATTCTTCCACAATATCCCACGCGACCGCGCAATCTTTAGAATTTACACCTTTTTCGGCTGAAATCTTCTTCGCCTCCGCGATCGCGTCTTGAATTTTCTGCTCAAGCAAAACCGACTTAGGGTTTTCCAGAAAATCACTTTTACTGAGGATATCAGTAACAGAAATAATGCCGATCAGAGAATCCTGAATCACAGGAGCACGACGAATACCCGTATTAGCAAATAAACGAGCCACATACTCAACACCCAAATCAGGATTAACGGTGATACAAGGTTTGGTCATAATCTCATAGACACGGACCTTCGCGGGGTCTTTTCCATAGGCAATCACCTTATAAATTATATCTGTTTCCGTAATAATGCCATAGGCATCTTGATCATGGCGGCGTTCCACAATCAAGGCACGCAAACAGAGATCATTCATAATTTTTACAGCTTCAGCAACCGTAGCGGAACCACGAATTGTCTCTACATCCGCGGTCATAATATCTTGTGCTTTCATCATCATAAGTGAGCCCTCATTACATAAAGTCCTATAGATTTTGAGCCACACTCAAAACCAAGAATGATTGTTTATTCTTTTAACAATCATTATAGCATTTGTTGATGTAATTGATGCAAAAAAATCTCAAAAATTCGGAAAAGGAGGGTTTTGCCAAAAAAAGCAAATCACCCATAATTGTAACACTTATGAGTGAAGGATACGATCAGGCAACGTCGCGCCCATTAAAAGAGCCTGTTGCCAATTGCAGTGATTGAGATGAGTGCCGAGGAGACTAGAATCGCGCAAGTCGGCCCCTTGCAAATTAGCACCATCAATATTAACATTCCACAAATAGGAGCCTTGCAAGTTAGCATTCCTCAGATCAGCATGAGATAAATTAGCCAAATTTAGATTAGCTTGACAAAGATGGGAGTCAAGTAAAATCGAGTGGGACAAATCGGCTCTCAAGAAACTTGTCAAACTCAAATTACAACCGCTCAATATTGCCCCAGTCAATTCTGCCCCATTGAGGTTTGCACCTTGGAAATTAGTCCTGCGTAGATCCGCGTTATTAAAATTAGTCGCGCTTAAATTAGAGCCGGAGAGATTAGAGCCGTTCATTTTGGCATGATTAAAGTCAACCCCACTCAAATCCATCTTATGTAAGTCAATATTATGGAGATAGCCATGACTTAAATTAATACCCGTGAGTAAAGCATCCTGTAATAAAGCATTACTAAGTCTGGCACCACTTAAATTAGCCCAAGCCAGGTTAGCCCCGGTTAAATTCGCCCCGGTTAAATTAATGCCGGAGAGATTAGCACCACATAAATTAACATGAGACAAATCAGCACCACGCAAATTAACCCCTTTCAAAATCGCGCCACTGAGTTTTGCCCCTCTCAATTGGGACTTGACGAGAAAAGCCCCCTCTAAGTTAGCTTTCGTCAAGTCAGCATGACAAAGTTTTCCTTTTCCTAGCTTAATAAAACTGAGATTGGCGGCATATAAAAACGCATGATTGAGATTACTTTCATTAAGACAAGCCCTACTGAGATTAGCACCGGCTAAAGACGCGTTGGCTAAATTTGTTCCTTCCAGGTGCTGTTTAGTGAGATCAACCCCGATGAGATTAGCTTCACGAAAATCTCTTTCCCCTAATTCATAACGATATAAAAGTTCGTAAACATCCATGGCTTGTACCAAATCAAATGGTTTATCTTTAATCGTGGGCAGTTCAGAGTCAGCCACTAAAACTCTGAACAATTGATATTGCTATCGGGTTAGTGATTCGGCTCATAGGTGCTGCCATTAGGCATAATGGCACGTCTCAAATCCGCGTCGCGCAAATTAGCACGATTGAGGTTAGCATCAATTAAAACGGCTTCAAGGAGAATCGCACCACTGAGATTGGACCAACTAAGTTTAGCTCGATAAAGATTAGCTCCACTGAGATTGGCACCTCGCAAAGTTGACCAACTAATATTCGTCACTCTCAGATTAGCCTGACTTAAGTTAGCTTCACTGAGGTTTGCCCCCATCATAGTGACTTGACGCAAATCTGCACCACTGAGATTAGCACCAATTAGAGTAGCACCACTTAAGAACGCTTGAGTAACATTTGCTCGTTCTAATTCCGCCTCACTGAGATTGGCGTTAGTTAAATTCGCGCCTTTGAGAATCGACCAACTGAGGTTAGCTTTAATCAATGTGACACGAATGAGACTCGCGTCTGTGAGATTTGCCCCAAATAAGTTAGCCCCGGTAAGATTCGCTTCTGCGAGACTGGCTTCTGTGAGGTTGGTTTTACTTAAGTTAATGTCTCTTGCCGTTGTACCTCGAAGATTAGCACCACTGAGGTTAGCAAACTTAAGATTAGCCCCTGTGAGTTCACTACCGATGAGATTGGCATCGGTAAGGTTTGCTTCTGTCAAGTCAATTTGTATCAGTTTGGCTTCGCGCAGGTTCACACCTGTCAGATTAGCACCGCTGAGGTTAGCCCCCTGAAGGTTAGCCCGACTAAAGTTGGCATCGCTGAGGTTAACTCCTTTGAGGTTGATTCCTTTGAGATTCAGTTCCCGAAAGTTTCTTTCCCCATCCGCGTATTGTCTTAGGATTTCTTCTCCCTCCATATTTTATTGCCTCGTTTTTGTTTTCAAATTCAGGAGATTGGTGTGTTTTCAGATGATATACCTTCCCCTTTTCCTTCCTGGGCAATTTCTCTGAGGAATATCACGCGGGTGTAAAAGGGGGGCATTATTCCAAGCTATGTAGGCTAATTGTGATACTGCGAATATCTTGAACCTAAATATTATTACTTGAGTTGGGTCAACTAGGGCTTTTTGACAAGCCACGGTGATACCTTTTGGGGTTCACAGTGGGTCATTTACCTCAGATCATGATATGATTCAGGGCTTAATTTATAACATCCGGCAGCCACTTGCGCGATGATATCAGGGCGAAAATTGGTTTATGTAAAACCGTGACACGAAGGGTCAAATATTCTGAGAAAATGAAACTGATGGACTAGGAATGTTGCGCTCTGGGAATGAGACACCTGCCACTGAGTTCTCCCCCTTTAGCAAAACTCTTAACCTCATTGTTTATTAATCTACCTTGGATGGAATAGAGAATGTCAGATAATTTTAGAAGTCAAGCTGTGACTCAGGGTGTTCAGCGATCGCCAAATCGGGCTATGTTACGGGCTGTAGGTTTTGGTGATGGGGATTTCACCAAACCGATTGTCGGGGTTGCTAATGGATATAGCACAATTACGCCCTGTAATATGGGTTTAAATGATTTAGCCGAACGAGCCCAAGCTGGACTCCGCGACTCCGGCGCGATGCCTCAAATTTTTGGTACGATTACGGTCAGTGATGGGATTTCTATGGGTACGGAGGGGATGAAGTATTCCCTGGTGTCCAGAGAAGTTATTGCAGATTCTATCGAAACGGCCTGTAATGGTCAAAGTATGGATGGGGTTTTGGCCATTGGTGGTTGTGATAAGAATATGCCCGGGGCGATGATCGCGATCGCTCGTATGAATATTCCTGCTATTTTTGTCTATGGGGGTACAATTAAACCCGGACACTACAATGGTCGTGATTTAACGGTGGTGAGCGCGTTTGAAGCGGTTGGTCAATATAGCGCGGGTAAAATTGATGAGACGGAATTAATCGAAGTGGAACGGCGCGCCTGTCCGGGTGCGGGTTCCTGTGGGGGAATGTTCACCGCGAATACGATGTCGAGTGCTTTTGAAGCGATGGGGATGAGTTTACCCTATTCTTCGACAATGGCCGCGGAAGATGCAGAAAAGGCCGATAGTACAGAAGAGTCAGCTAAAGTATTAGTAGAAGCTATCCGTAAGCAAATTTTACCGAGTCAAATTTTAACTCGTCATGCCTTTGAAAATGCTATTTCTGTGATTATGGCCGTGGGGGGTTCCACTAACGCGGTTTTACATTTATTGGCGATCGCGCATACGATGGGAGTCTCCTTAACCCTAGACGATTTTGAGACAATTAGAGCGAAAGTGCCCGTGTTGTGCGATCTCAAACCCAGTGGCCGTTATGTCGCGACGGATTTACATAAAGCGGGTGGCATTCCTCAAGTGATGAAAATGTTACTCGATCATGGTTTATTACATGGAGATGCTCTCAGTATCACAGGAAAAACGATCGCGGAAGTTTTAGCCGATATTCCCTCTGAACCCCCCGCGGATCAAGATGTCATTCGTCCTTGGAATAATCCCCTTTACGCCCAAGGCCACTTAGCGATTTTACGCGGTAATTTAGCCACGGAAGGTGCTGTTGCCAAAATTACCGGAGTGAAGAAACCTGTAATTACTGGTCCGGCACGCGTATTTGAATCGGAAGAAAGTTGTTTAGCCGCGATTCTCGATGGTAAAATCAAAGCAGGAGATGTAATTATCATTCGTTATGAAGGGCCAAAGGGCGGCCCTGGAATGCGGGAAATGTTAGCACCAACTTCGGCTATTATTGGAGCCGGATTAGGTGATTCTGTGGGTTTAATTACCGATGGACGTTTCTCTGGCGGTACCTATGGAATGGTAGTAGGTCACGTTGCGCCGGAAGCCGCGGTTGGTGGTACAATTGCCTTAGTAAAAGAAGGGGATTCCATTACGATCGACGCGAATAATCGTTTATTACAGTTAAATATTTCCGATGAAGAATTAACTCAACGTCGCGCCAATTGGCAACCACCTCAACCCCGTTATACTAAAGGTGTTTTGGCGAAATACGCGAAGTTAGTTTCCTCAAGTAGTCTTGGTGCTGTAACGGATATGGGCCTAGATAAATAGGACTGAGAAAGAAATCCGGTGGGAACATCCCACTTTGATAAATAGACATCGGTAAAAACCATTGTCGCGTAGGAATTAGCCTACCTTTTAGCTTATTTTTAGCCGATGTCTGTCTAATGAGTAGTGAGAGCCCTAGGTGAGAATCCTAGGGTTTTTTGCTTCTTGAGGATGAAGCTGTTTGGTAATTACTAGCTGGTGCGGTACACGCGATCGTGCTCTTCTCCCAAACCTAAAGCCTTAAGCAATAGAAATTAAATAACTTGACTATGTTGGTAGTTTCGTCTATATAGCAACCGCCAGGGCTATTAGGACAGATTTTGTAGGGGCGGGTTTACCCGAATTTATCCCACAAAAAAATAACCTCCAAAAACCCGCCCCACCCCACTAATAATGTCCATCAAGAGGTCCCAACCACCAATTATACCAATTCCGAAAAGTGTCGCGACATATCGTATCAGTAGGGACACGGCACTG
>JBEDKD010000011.1:0-6960 GCA_041172365.1 Cyanobacteriota bacterium
CTTTGTGTCTTTGTGCCTTCCTGTTTCATTTCCCCAGGGTATAACCACAAAGACACCAAGGCACAAAGAAAGACGATCGCGCTTTCTTCTCTTCATACCTTAACCTCAAGGAGAGCGAAAAAACCCCCTTTGTGTCTTTGTGCCTTCCTGTTTCATTTCCCCAGGGTATAACCACAAAGACACCAAGGCACAAAGAAAGACGATCGCGCTTTCTTCTCTTCATACCTTAACCTCAAGGAAAGTGAAAAACCCCCTTTGTGTCTTTGTGCCTTCCTGTTTCATTTCCCTAGGGTTAAACCACAAAGACACCAAGGCACAAAGAAAGACGATCGCGCTACCACCTCCCGACGACGACGATCGCGACAAATATTAGAGATTAACCAAAGAGACGGCAAATACAACCAAGAGATTACGGTTTACCTTAATACACAACGCGATAGAGCCCCTTAAAGTAAAAACTGTAAAGACAAACAGTCTTAATGCTGTGGGACATAAAAGCCAAATTCATCACCGATCCAACAAAGGTTCGGTAAACCCCCCTTTATAAGAAGGTATATCCTCCCATAGCCTAAATGTAATCAACGTAATCTAAGACTGTATCTCATAAAAAAACTGTCCCACTCCCCAAGAGTGGTCAAAGCAGTACCGTTATAACCTTATATCGTCATTATTGGAGTCGGAATACCCCTATGGGAAAAGTAGTTGGAATTGACTTAGGTACAACAAACTCTTGCGTCGCAGTGATGGAAGGTGGTAAACCCACCGTTATCGCGAACGCGGAAGGGGCTCGCACGACACCCTCCGTCGTAGCCTTCGCCAAAAATGGTGATCAATTAGTCGGACAAATTGCTAAACGTCAAGCCGTGATGAACACGGAAAACACTTTCTACTCCGTTAAACGGTTCATCGGCCGTCGAGTAGATGAAGTTACAAACGAAACTACAGAGGTTTCTTATAAAGTTCTTAATGTCGGTAATAATGTAAAATTAGATTGTCCAGCACGCGGCAAGCAATTCGCGCCAGAAGAAATTTCTGCCCAAGTGCTTCGTAAACTGGTGGAAGATGCCAGTAAATATTTAGGGGAAACTGTCACTCAAGCTGTGATCACCGTTCCCGCGTATTTTAATGACTCTCAGCGTCAAGCGACTAAAGATGCGGGTAAAATTGCTGGCATTGAAGTCCTACGGATTATAAATGAGCCTACCGCGGCTTCTTTAGCCTACGGTTTAGATAAAAAGAGTAACGAAACTATCCTTGTTTTTGACCTTGGTGGTGGTACTTTTGACGTATCGATCCTAGAAGTGGGAGATGGTGTTTTTGAAGTATTGGCCACTAGCGGTGATACTCATTTAGGTGGTGATGATTTTGATAAGAAAATCGTTGACTACATCGCGAGTGAATTTCAAAGAGCTGAGGGTATTGATCTTCGCAAGGATAAGCAAGCTTTACAACGTCTGACGGAAGCCGCGGAAAAAGCTAAAATTGAACTTTCTAGCGTGACTCAAGCTGAAATTAATTTACCCTTTATTACCGCGACTCAAGATGGTCCGAAACATTTGGACTTAACTTTAACACGCGGTAAGTTTGAGGAGTTATGCTCAGACTTGATCGATCGTTGTCGCATTCCTGTGGAAAATGCTTTGCGTGACGCGAAGTTGGAGAAGTCGGCTATTGATGAAGTCGTATTAGTGGGGGGTTCTATTCGTATTCCCGCGATTAAGGAACTCGTTAAGAAGGTATTAGGAAAAGAACCCAACCAAACGGTTAACCCTGATGAAGTTGTCGCGGTGGGTGCTGCTATTCAAGCGGGTGTCCTCGCGGGTGAAGTTAAGGATATTCTCCTTTTAGATGTTACTCCTCTGTCTCTGGGTGTGGAAACTCTCGGCGGTGTGATGACTCGTATTATCCCTCGTAATACTACTGTTCCTACTAAGAAGTCGGAAACTTTTTCCACCGCGGTTGATGGGCAAACCAATGTAGAAATTCATGTTCTACAAGGGGAGCGCGAAATGTCTAATGATAATAAGAGTCTGGGGACTTTCCGTCTTGATGGTATTCCTCCAGCCCCTCGTGGTGTTCCTCAAATTGAAGTTATCTTTGATATTGATGCCAATGGTATTTTGAGTGTTACCGCGAAGGATAAGGGCACGGGTAAGGAACAGTCTATTAGTATTACTGGTGCTTCTACTCTCGATAAGTCTGAAGTTGAGAAGATGGTTAAGGATGCTGAAGCTAATGCCGCGGTGGATCAGGAACGTCGTGAACGCATCGATCGCAAGAATCAAGCGGACTCTTTGGCTTATCAAATTGAGAAGCAGTTGGCTGAGTTAGGTGATAAGGTTCCTACTGCTGAGAAGACTAAGATTGAAGGCTTGATTAAGGATTTACGTGACGCGATCGCCAAGGAAGATGATGAACGTATTAAGTCTTTAACCACGGATTTACAACAGGCTTTCTATACCGTTAGCAGTAATCTTTATCAACAAGCGGGTGGAGCTCCTGGCACCCCCGGTGAAGGCCCTAGTGCTGGTGGCGGTTCCCCCAGTTCCAGTGGTGGTGATGATGTCATTGATGCTGATTTTACTGAGTCTAAATAATGTTTGACTCCCAGTGAGTGATGTTTGAATTAAAGTAGGGGAAATTATCAAATTTCCCCTATTCTTTTTTTTGAGATAACGCTTTTTTGAAACCGCAGATATAGGCGAAGCCTTCCCGTAGGGTACGCGATAAACGCAGATGGATGGGGAGAGGTAATGGATTTTTTTTGATACGCGATATAACAAAATAGAGACGTGATATTACCTTGACGTGACTTTTCCCAAGTGGGATTAAACGTAGGGGTAGTGCCCCGTGCCTACCCCAAAGAAGGGGGCAACCACGGGGGGATTGCCCCTACAAAAATATTACAATTTCAATAGGATCGCGATCGCGATAATGATACAGTATTTTTTTTATTTTTATGCAGCAGAAATAACCCGTTAAGCAGAAAGTTTCAGGGAAATTTACTCTACAATGATTCAGGCTTGAACACAGATTCGGGAGGATTTGTCGACAGATAAATACTGTACAAATGACCTCCTTCTATACTGGTTACTGATTTGGCTCCCATACTCTTTAATCATCCCTTTATTTGGGTAAAAGAAATGAAAATGAGTCACTGGATAGATGGAATTGACTTACGCAGAAACCGGGTTTCTGAGGGAAATTTTCTGCTTTTGGCTATCAGTATCAAACCAGAAACCCGGATTCTTTCATTTTATTTGAGAGACTGGTTTCTGCCTGATGATACCTTTGTTATTCTCGGTTTAACTATCAGGGATAATAAAAGCGATCGCGCTCTTCTTTTATTTTACCTAAATAACCTGAAGAAAGTTCTATAGAAGAGAGCATCTGCTATAAAGCAAAGACGTTAACAGTTCTCATTACTAACAGAAACGCTCATCATCTCTCCTGAGTTCGCACCCATTTTAATAACGCATTAGTCAAGATGGTACTCACCTGTTGGCCGTCAAACTCAAATTGGGACTCCTTACTGGTGATTTCATGCTCTAAAATCTCTGTACCCTTTGCCGTTAATTCTACGACGCGTGATAACTTGTTTGGGGAAATCGTGATCGCGCCCTCTTCCTGTAACTGCTCGAACACATCGTTATAAGTATCCATCTTTTCACGGGCTCGGAGAATACGTTTGCCTAACTCTCCCCATTTCACCTGAGATTCATGGGCCCCTAAGTCCCACAATGTCAGCAAAACCCGTACTTTCGCCTTCGCATTCCAAAGTTGTTGCTCTTCGGGTGTCAGGGTGTTTTCATTTTCCACAGTCTGATTTTCTTGAGACATATTTCTATTAATGTAATGGAAACTATGCCAGAAGTGACTCCCCGTAAGGGTTTGATTTTTCTCTGGCTAGATAAAAATAGAGAAGCTGTTCAAAACCTTCTCTAACCATGATTTTACAATATTGTGACTCTTTTGGGAAGATTTATTTTAACAATATTTTTTTCTCCACGAGTTGTCCCTTTGGTTCCTCTGTCGGTAATTATACGGATATATCCCCTCATTTTGATACTTTGTCCTCTGCTCTATTGTTATTTTTACCAATATTCTTGATACTTGAAATAATACGCGATCAATCTTGTTATTAGTCTGATTCAAAATCCCCCAACGGTGTATTATCCTTGATCTCATAGCCAAAATACACCAAATATGGGATCATTAAGTAAGACGAAAAAAATCAATAAAATGGAACCTATACCCCATAGCTGGGCAGATATTGAGCCTGACATTATCTATCAAACCCTGACAGGTATGCTAGTATCTTTTAGCAAAAAGCAAATCCGCTTATGCCAAAGATACGACCCCCATCATAAACACCTCAAAGCCATTCAAAATGGTAGAGTAGCAACTGATGGCACGATCGGTCTTGTTCCTTCTCAAGAAGAAGGTTATGATCTTAAATCAAAGGTACTAGGAGAGGGGGGTGATTACCGTTATCACGGGAAATATATTGAAGGTGTTTTACACTTTCCTGGTGTCAAGACAAGTCATTAATTAAAGGATAATTAAAAGTATGAAGGTAGTCAGTTTAACCAATTATAAAGTTTGGGATGATTTAGCCAAAATATTCGCCCCTATAGATTTTAATTCCCTGGTGCAGAAACATCTCGAATCCTGTAATTACAAAATACATGGTTACTGGGATGGTAATGATTTTTACCAAAATATTACATTTGTTAATCCAATTTCGGTTGAGTTAATTAGTCATTCAATTGGCACAAACTTAATTGATAATCATGTCAGTTCTCACTGGATTAAACTTAAATTTTTACTCAAGCCTGACTTCTCTGCCACGAAAAATAAGTTAGTTAGTGATGATGATGATGAAATTGGGGAACTCACTCTCATTTTAGATCCTAATTTCCAAATTATTGATGAAAATTGGTGTCTTGATGTGGCATCTCCTTTTCTTGTTACTCAAAGTCAAGTCCAAACTCCTGATGTAACTCACTGACTGTCTGATACCCTCTCCGACAAGGAGAGGGTAGGTTGAAGTAAACCTTAACGAATTTCCAAAGTAAAGGGTAAACGCGTATAAATTCCCCTGGGATCATTCAAGGACTTAAGGATCGTTAATTCCCCTTGTAACTTTTTAAAGGACGCGGTTAACGGATCAACGGGTGTGACATTTTTACTAACAGGTGTTCCCGATAATTTGTCCAATAATTTTTCTTCCCAAGAGCGAACTTTGGGATACTCATCTACTTGCCAAGTATCTCCTAATTTAGCTTCCTTTGCCGCGGATTTAATGGCACTATTTAACCCCCCAATTTCATCGACTAATCCTAAGTCTTTTGCCGCGATTCCTGACCAAATTCGCCCTTGGGCGATTTCTTGTACTTTATTTAATGGTAATTTACGAAACTGCGCGACTTTATCTGTAAAAAGATTGTAAGTCCGATCAACCATTTCTTGAATTATTGCTAATTCTTGGGCTGTTTTCGGTCGGGTTGTTGTATTCAAATCTGCTAAAGGTGATGTTTTGACATTATCCCAAGTAATCCCATTATTATTAGCAAGTTTCTGGACATTTAATAGTAACCCAAACACTCCTATTGACCCCGTAATGGTATTTGATTCGGCAAAAATGCGATTTCCTCCCATCGCGATCCAATAGCCCCCAGAAGCCGCTAAATTACCCATAGAAATAATCACTGGTTTTTTCTCACGAGTTAGGGTTACTTCTCGGCCAATCAATTCTGACGCGGTGGCACTTCCCCCCGGACTATTTACTCGTACAACGACGGCTTTGATGTTATTATCTAATCGCACTTTCCGAAATTCTTTAATCACGCGATCGCTGCCTATTTGATTTCTTCCTCCATCTCCATCGACGATTTCTCCTTCTGCATAAATAACCGCGATCCGATTTTTGGTATTGAGGCTCTCTTTCTGGGGAGCATTGACAATTTTGGCATAACGATATAGGGAAATTTCCTCAAAGGAATCATCGGTTTCTTTTTTCCCTGTCAGTTTCTTTAATTCGGCTTCTATTTCATCACTATAGGCGATTTTATCGACTAATTTGGCGGCGATCGCGTCCTCGGAGGTTAAAATCCCTTTGCTATTGGCAATTTGTTGTAATTGTGCTGGAGTTAATTTACGAGAAGACGCGATCGTGTTGATATATCCATTCCAAACATCCCCTAATAATTTCTGAATTTGTTCTCGATTTTCGGGACTCATTTTTTGCAGCAAAAAAGGTTCCACTGCTGATTTATATTTACCTACACGGGTGACTTGTGCTCCAATACCAAATTTCTCAAAGGCTCCCCCCAGAAACATCATTTCTGAGTTTAAACCATTAAATTCCATATTTCCCATCGGGCTCAACGCGATCGTATTAGCCACAGACGCGAGATAATATTCTGATTTTGACCAATTTATATCATAGGCAAAAATGGGTTTTTTCGACTCTTTAAAGCGTTGCAATGCCAAACGTAATTCTTGCTGATTTGCTAAACCTGTGGACATCAGATCGGAACTACCTTTTAGATAAATTCCCACGATTTTGGGATCATTTTTCGCCCTTTCTAAAGTATCTAAAACTCGTTTTAATGGCATTTTATCCGGTTCATCTTCGGACAAAACATCTGTGACAATATCATTGGCGCTTGGATTGCCTTGTGTATCTCTAATATTAAGAGACAAATCTAATACCAAAACCGATTTATCTTTAATTGGGATTTCTGGGGTTTTTGATGAAGTCATAACGGTTACGGCAATCAGTCCACCCACTCCCAGGCTCACGACTAGAATACTGCTTAAGAGGTTTCCGACGACACTAGCAAAGGTATATTTGAGAAATTCTTTCATAGTAGGTAATGGGGAATTGGTAATCGGTAATCGGTAATGGGGAATCGGTAATAGGGAATAAATAATAGGTAATAGGGAATCGGTAAT
>JBEDKD010000012.1:0-5625 GCA_041172365.1 Cyanobacteriota bacterium
TATATGTATAGAAAATCCGATTTTCTCTATATATTTTTCTGTATAAAAAAGGGGATTTTTTATCTAGGTTAAATTGGTAATTAATTAGCTTCTGTTTGTGAAACGCGTTCGCCAAAATGTATTGATGTTTTTTGGGAAAATTTCTATGCTACCAAGTGGCTTCACTTTGATGAAAAATTATCTCGATCGCGTTCAATGCGAAAGCTTAGTAATTGAACTGAGACAAGTGGTTAAACAATCGCCTTTATTTACACCAACTCTGTACGGAAACCCGTTTCGTTATCAAATGACAAACGCCGGGAATTTAGGTTGGGTTGTGGAGAATGACCAATACTTGTATGTGGATTCTCATCCTATCACTGGGAAAGCATGGCCAAAAATTCCTGACTCTTTGATCAAACTTAGTCGGGAATTATTGGGTGATAATTTCAAAGCTCAATGTTGTTTGATCAATCTCTATGGTAAAGATTCAACTTTGGGACTTCATGTTGATAAAACTGAAAAAGTATCTAAACCGATTCTAAGCGTTTCTTTAGGTGATGATGCGATATTTTTGATGGGAGGGATAAAGAAGTCAAACAAAGTTGAAAGAATCCTTTTGCGAAGCGGTGATGTATTAATTTTGTCTGATACCGCGCGCTTAAGTTACCACGGGATTGAAAAAATTAACTTCGGTAGCTCGGATTTATTGCGAAATGGAGGTCGCTTAAATTTGACAATCAGACAAGTTACAGTTTAGTAATTTGAAAAAGTCGCGATCGTTCTCATTTATAAACGATCGCGGCTTTTTTTTATTCTCTGTTAGTGAGACGCGTTCGCCTTTATAGGTTGATATTAAGGAGAAAAGGAAATGGAACCCAAAATCTATGTTTCTAATTTAGCCGCGTATGTTAACGGACTATTAATCGGCAAGTGGATAGAAGCTGATCAAGATGTAGAGGATTTAAAGAAAGAAATTCAGGAAATTCTTGACAAATACCCTAGCGAAGAATACTTCATAACCGACTTTGAAGATTTTGGCTCGATCGCGGTGGGTGAGTATGAATCCTTAGAGAAAATCTCACAATTGGCAAATGCTTTAGTTGAACATGGTGAAGCATTAAGCTTGTTTTATGAACATCATATTGACAAAATGGATGAATTTGATATTGAGAAAATTGTCTCAGAATTTAAGGAGGATTTCATCGGAGAATATGAAGATTTGGACGAATTTATACAGGGTTTTCTTGATGAGAATTTACCAAAAGAATTAGAAAAGTTTCAATTATTTGGGAATAGTATCACCACTTATTTAGACTTCGATCAAATAAAAAGGAACATGGAATCAAGCGGCGATTACGATTTCCATGAATACGAAGGCAATTACTTTGTCTTTCAGAATTTTTAGTGGATAATAGGATTACGCGATTATCCACGATCGCGTAATTTCTCTTGATTTTGATTAATGGAAATTAATTTATGAATAATCGAAGCGGATGGTTATGGGATATATCCCGTCATATTGGAAGAACTTTTCAATCTGAAGAAATTCATACTATTCCCCAATTGAAGAAATATTTAAAATCCGTTTGGGGAAAAGTGCCTTTGGATTGTAGAAAAATAGAAACTTTAGAAGGAATTGCTTTTAAATTAGGTGTTGAAGGAGCAGAAGAAAAACCTTTGATTTTTCCTCCAGAAACGGTTAAAAAAACAAGACCTTTGCAAAAATCTCTGATATCCAAAGAAGAAATAATCAATCTCTATCATCAAAATATGAAGGTTGATGATATAGCTAAAAAGGCGGGAGTTTCTCGTCCAAGAATCTATCAAATTATCAAAAAATCACTAGATTCTTGAGGGAAACTAAAAATTCTATTCTCAATTACTATTGGGCTACGTGAATGTAGCGCAGCCCAATAGTTTTGCTATAAAACACTTTTTCCACGATTTTCCAAGACTTTGAGTCCTAAAACGGGTTGATCACAGTTTTTCTTTTAAAGACTTGCCTTCTCATGGAGCTATGCACAGAGCCCACTTACACACGGACTTAGCTTACTACATTACGACTTTAGCCTGCTAATTACGCTTGGAGCTTACAACATTAGAGACAATAGCTCTCTACATTGCAGGACTCATCCTTATTAACGATCGCGTATCTTATTCGTTAACAATTTTTTTTTCTTAATGATTTTGATAATAAGACTTTTGATGATGAAGCCAACGGGAGAAATACTGTTAAAACTTCTGTTTGTGGAACGCGATCGCACTTCTCGTATGATGTTTAACTGTTCAAGTTTATGAAATCTCGTCCTAACTTGCCAATCTCCGAAAGAATTGAACAACATCTGATCTCTAAAGATGATTGTTGGTTAACAGATTTAAAGCCTATATTTAACGGGTATATTCAAATAGGAATTGATGGCAAAAAAAAGCTTATTCATCGTGTAATGTACGAATTACATCATGGTGAAATTCCTGAAGGTTTGGTTGTTTGTCATTCTTGCAAAAATCGAGCCTGTGTCAACCCCAAACATTTGTTTCTCGCTACTTCTGAACAAATGAGAAAAACCAAGAGTTCAACTAAAGGTCATACTAAAAACCAAGGTGAAGACCACGGACGAGCCAAACTTAATAATGAAACTGTTACAAAAATCAAAACCCTTCTTTCTAGTGATTTAACGATCGGACAAATCGCTTATTTGTATGATGTTTCCTATCATACAATTTATAATATTAAAATAGGTAGAACATGGAAACATTTATAAGAAACGATCACTTAATTCATTATCAACACGCAAACCGTCGGCGTAGCCATCGTAGTTTTGCTTTACCGCGCTCTGAGTTCAAACCAAAATAGCTTTCTTTGTTTGATTTGTATGGAATCCCAGTGCCTTTATGCCTGGGATGTCAACCTTCAATAGTATCGGACAACGATCGCACCTTAATCATATCGGCTTATATTCAATCGGGATAAAAAAGAGCTTCCCTTAAATGTAGTTAGGACAAAATGAATAATGAATTAGTTTAGTCCATCCCCTACAACGAAATTTTGAGAAAGCTAATTTCAGAGGGAAATCTCGCTTTAATAGCGAACTTTAGGTTTTTTTTAACCCTATTGCGATCGCGTTAACAATTTGGTATACTGAAAAAAAACCTCAAAATCTCAAAAAATATGTTTATGCCAACCGTATCGGAACGAAAAGCGTCATTACGAATTTCTCAAGCTAAAGAGAGACAATCTCTTAAAAACAAACAAAAAAATGATATGGATTATCTAAACAACACCTGGGATACTCGAATAGTAGCTTCTAAGAAGGAATTAGATAACCTTAAAGCTAACAAAAAAACTGCCAAAACACAATTAAAGACAGCTCAGGTTAATGAAAAGAAGGCTCTCGCTATTAAGCAAAAGAATGATTTAGCCGCCATTAAGTAATTAAAACAATTGAGACTCTTAATATTCAAACTGTTAATATTCAAACTGTTAATATTCAAGCAGTCAATATCAATTATACAACAGATGAACAGCTAAAATTATTTGACTTGGATAATCTTACTAATTAGTCTTAAAGGAAAGGACACGATCAACAAATAACGATCGCGTCTTTTTTTTTGACTTCTGTTTTTTGAGCGCGTTCGCTTAAATCAAGTGATGTTTTGAGGTTTAAATTATGACTAAAATCACTTTTGCTGGAATTTCTGGTACTGTAACTGTTACTTCTCCTCACGGAAATTACGTTGTGGTTCAATTAAGCAACCGTGTAGCTATAACGGGGACCTTTTCCAATCAGTTCCATTGGACTGAGATTCCAGAAATCGAATCAGGCTTTGAAAGTTTCATAACCTATATAGCATTGAACAAATCTGAACTTTTGAAAGTACAGGGTTTAATCGCGTCTCATAGTGGTTATTTCCGACCCGGTGAAGAATTTCCAAGACCTATCAAAAGAATTGTAGGAAGCGATCGCGCTTGGGAATTGAAAGTGCGAGATTTGTCAGTTGAATCTGTTTGTGAATTAGTAAAAATCCTGAAATAGTTAAATTAAACCGTTTTCTCACCAGTAGAAAACGGTTTTTTTTTATCTATGACTTTTGTTGGTGAAACGCGATCGCCAAAATTTGTTGATGTTTTTGAGGAAAAAATAATGTTTGATCAATATTCGTTCTCTGACTTCTCTTCAGACTTTATAGAAGATTTAGAGCAAAACTTTTGTCAGGATTTTGGAACAGATTTTTGTTCTGATTCTAGTGTTGATTTCTGTGATAATTTATCGCCAGATTTCATGGATACTTTACTACCCGACTTTAGTGATGATTATCCTGTCGATTTTATAGAGGATCATTCTTGTTTAGACTTTTGTGAAGAACACGAGTCAATTTGCTTTTGTGATGATGAAAACTTTGATGATGATTTTGATGATCCAGAGTTGGAAGATGATCCTTTTTGGGAGGTAGATCCCGATCCAGCCACAATTGATATTGATTGGGATTTAGAAGATTAATTATCAGCCGCGATCGATATTTTAAATACGATCGCGGTTTTTTTAACTTCTGTTTTGGAAACGTTTCACTAGACTGAATTGATGTTTTTTGGGAAAATAAATGATTAACGATATCGAAACGGAAATGCAGAATTTCGCGGGAGAACTGTTAGTACAGATTCAGTCGGGATGTGCAGAGGAATATATATATAAACTTCTCATTCCTTGGAATAAAGAATATTTTGTGAAAGAACTAAAAATCATTTACCAACAAGGAATTTATAAGGGAGATAGACAAGTGCTTAAATCTCTTGAAAGTGCTTTCTTCCCTGATTAATAGTCTAAAAAAAGACGCGCTCATTGTTTATCGATCGCGTCTTTTTTTAGACTTTTGTTGCTGAAACTCTTCGCTGTAATTTGTTAGTTTTTTGAGGAAAAATTCATGTCTAAAATTAGTGCGTGTTTCACCGGACACAGAACGGCTTCAAGATCAGCACATTACAAAGATGCTGAAAAATTAATTCAGATGGCGATCGCTCGTGGGATTAATCACTTTTATTGTGGCATGGCTTTGGGATTCGATCAGATCGCGGCTGAAGTTTTAGTAGATCATCAATTATCTTGGCAAGCTGTAGTCCCGTGTTTAGACCAAGATGCTAAATGGTCGAACAGTCAAAAACAGAAATACCACAAGTTATTGAAGCAGGCTGATAAAAAGGTAGTTTTGTTTGCTCAATACTCAAATGGCGTGATGCAAGCACGTAATGAGTACATGATAAAACGATCCGAACTTCTCATCGCTTTTTGGGATGGAAGTCAGATGGGAGGAACATTTCATACTGTTAGTTTAGCTTTGGGCAAAAATATTTCCATAATTCGTTACAATCCACAATCCAAAGAGTTTTCTGAAACTTGTCAAAAGTGGAGCCAATTGAGTCTTTTCTGATTTTCTATCATTAGCCGCGATCATATCATTTATGGACGCGATCGCGGTTTTTTTAACTTTGACTATGCTCTCAAAACTTTCTGTTTGTGAGACGCTTTCGCTTTGATATGTTGATGTTTTTACCAAAAACTTATGTCTTATTATCGAGGATTGTCAATCTCTGAAAGAATAGAAAAACACATAATTTCTAAAAATGGTTGTTGGATAACTAACTTCTCT
>JBEDKD010000013.1:0-8208 GCA_041172365.1 Cyanobacteriota bacterium
CGCGGGATTAGTCATACTGTCACGAAAGAAACAGCAAAAGCCATCAATAGTTTTTAGGTTGATGGTTTTTCGATTGGGTAGGAATTAAAATTTAATAAAGTAGTGCAGGCATCTTGCCTGCTTTGGATATCAAAGTTTTGCTGACAAACTCAATGCTGAAATTATTGAATTTCCATTCCTAGTGAAATTTGAGGAAAAATAGGTGATAATCTTAGACAAAATAGATTAAAATTTTATAAATTATTTCTCGGATATTGGTTAACTGTCTTTATTATTTTTCAGTAAAGTATGAATTTTTTGTAATAAATTTTCAGCTTTAATTGGTTTCAATAAATAATCATTGGGCTGACTACTATTACGATTATAGTCTTGTTCTAAATTACTGGTTAAAGCCAGAAGTTTAATATTTTTGGTGGTGGTTTTATGTCGTAATTCTTCAATAATTTCACTACCACTTCGACCGGGTAAACGCATATCAATAATTACCGCGACGGGTTGTAAAAGTTCAATTTGTTCTACCGCGATCGAAGCTTCTATAATCCATACGACGTGATATCCATCCGCGGTTAGTAAATCACAGATTATTTGGGCAATTTCTTCATTTTCTTCAATTAAAATTAGGCGAGATTGGTAATTTTCATTATTATGATGAGATAAGCTTCTCTCTGGAGATGTCTTTGGCTTGGCTTGATTTAACAATGGTTTGTTTATTGGGAGTTTGGTGGGGATTTTCACTGTGAAAATTGAACCCTGATCCTGGGTGGATTCTACTTCTATTGTTCCTCCGTGTAATTCTACTAATTGTTTGGTTAAAGCTAATCCTAACCCCGTTCCGCCATATTGACGACGATAGGGAGAATCTAATTGTTGAAATTTTTGAAAGAGGAGCGATCGCTGTTCTTCAGAAATACCAATTCCTGTATCTTCAATTTGCCAAAACACGCTATTTCTTTCCTGCCACACTCGTAAAATCACAGTCCCTCCCGAAGGGGTAAATTTTATGGCATTACTCAAAAGATTAAAGAGAATTTGTTTGACTCGATCGCGATCGGCTCGAAAATAGTCACGTCCCTGCTCTAACTGTTGATCGAGTACAAGATGGACTCCTTTAAGAAGAGCCTTATCTTGCATACTTCGTAGAGTAGAAGAAGCCAATTTGACCAGTGAAAATTCACTAATATTTAAGATCGCGTTACCGGATTCAAATTGAGATAAATCTAATAAATCATTAATTAATTCTAACAATTTTTCACCGTAATCATGGATATTTTGTAAATAATTACGTTGTTTTTCTAGGGGAATCGGTTTAGTCCCCGACTCACCAAAGGACCATCGTAAAAGGGTGGAAGAAATGCCAATAACACAAGTCAGAGGAGTTCTCAATTCGTGACTCATTATCGCCAAAAATTGGGTTTTAGCACGATTAGCAGATTCCGCGGCAACTAAGGCATCTCCAAGGGCCTGTGTCCGTTCCATCACTCGCTGTTCTAAAGTCTGTTGTTGTTGTTTTAATTCCTGATAAAGTGACCATTGAAAGATCGCGATCGCGATATGTTCAGCCATTTGAGAAAGGAATTTTTTTTCGTGTTCTGCCCACTCCCGATAAGTACAATTATTAGCAATTAATAATCCCCAAAGTTCATCCCGAACTAGAATAGGAACAATTAACTCAGAACGAATTTTAAATCGCTCCATCAGTTCTAATAAACAAGGATAGTTGATATAAGTTTTAGTGACATCAGGAATAGCCTCAATATACCCTTTTCGATATTTTGCTCGATAGTTAGGAATCGTGGGAAAACTCTCGGCGCCTTCCGTTAAATTCAGGACAGAGATAATAGAATCATTGGCCTTAGATTCATAAGTAACACGCCCCCAAGGAATATTTAAAGTCGAATCAATAATATGATCTTCTAAATCAGGTTTTTCGGGCAGGTGTAAAATATCTAAAATATCTAAATTTTGAAACTGATAAATCAATAAGCGATCCACTTGAAAATATTGGCGAGCTTCTTCAACCGCCGTTGATAAAATCATAGGTAAATCGAGAGTTTGACCGATTTGAGTTGTGACTTTATTTAATACTTTTTCCTGTTCTAATTGTTTTTTTAAACTATCTTCTAATGGCTGACAAATTGAAACAAACGGAACTTCACTATTTCCCCCGTAAATAGGAGTAACTAAACAGGAAAAATGTGGATTTTTATTTGGGTAATTTTGCCCAAAACCTGTGTTTTTAATTGACGGTTGAAGACTTAAAGTTTCTAATAATTTTAGGGTAAATTCACTTTGCCATCGGGCATCATTGGGCCTTAGCATTTTCCGGGCTTTTTCCAAAGTGTTTAATTTTTTTTGCTCCAGGGGAGAGTCAATAATTTTTAAGGTTTTCTGGATATCACCAAGAAAAGTCGCGATCGCGTCCTGTTCAAAACTTAACCCAACTTTGAGAAGAGTTGAGGAATCCGGGGAAAATTGCTCAGTATCCAGAACATTTTTGGCCGACAACAGAGCACTAAATTTTTCGGAGACAACCATCCTAAAAAATTGTGGATAATTCTCAGAGTTAATAGGGGGTGGCAGCCATTCTTCACTCAACCAGATCGCATGGGGGAGTTGCGCCATTTGCTGCAAAACCTCACCCAAAGCTTCAAAAGTAGCTAAGGGTAAAATTCGATGGAAGGAGAAGGGTTCAAAATTGGGCATTTTATAAAGGTTGTATGGCAAATCTCCAAAAACGACACAGAAACTTGCAGATATGCAACAGGACGCTTTGTATTGTATTATCACGCACATTTTCGCAAATGTTCTCCTTAATGAACAAAAAATTTCCAGACAGACATGAGTTTGTGGAGTCGAGAAGTGAAAACCCGTCTGAAGCACCATTCAGACGGGTTTTCCATAATTAAAAACTACTTATCTTTTTTGAGTTACTGAGGGATGAGGGTAAGGGTACTGGGCTCAACCATGTAAGTCCCTGGGGGAATAACACTATTAGGTTGAGCACAAATCACACTATTTGATGGGCCATTAATGACGATCGCGTTGTCATTACAACTGGTTTGTACCAAAGAGTAATCATTGAACAGAATATCACCCGGACTTCCCCGTTCAATTGTCATATAATTATACTGATTATTCGCGATCGAGCCAGTTATCACGCCTAAAAGAAAACCACCCCAAAAACCCCCACCCCAATAAGAATAATTAGGAGTCCAAACGACACCACGATTCCATCCCCAGACACGATGATTCACCGGATTAACAACTACATTACGATGATAATTGTGGTGGGGATGGCCATAAACATTAATAGGGCGATTAATCTGATTCCGATTAATGTTTCGATGGACCTTCACATTATTTCGATAAATCTGCTCTCGGTTCACATTCCTCCGATTAATATTACCCGGATTTACATTAACATTACGCGGATGGTAAGGCCCAGGGTGTCGATTAATTGTGCGAGAACAAGTTGAGCTAATTGAGCCACGATTAAAGTTACCATTGCCGAGTTTTTGACTGCGACAATCGGCTAGAAGATTTCCGGTAGGTTTATTCCCTTTTTCTACAGAGGGAATTTCAGTGGCTAAGACAAGGCGGGGAACGGATAAGGAAAGGATTAAAGTCAAGAAAGGAAAGAGTTTCATCATGGTTTCCTCCTTTGAGGAAAAACTGGTAATAAATACAAGGAAAGTTTGTCTAAAACCGGAAAATCCCAATATTTAACGACGAGTGATAGAATCCATTTTATCTTAGGATTTAAGCAAAGAAACTCGGTTTCTCGGACAAATATAGAGGTTTGGCAGTGGGCGAAGCATGACCGCAGATAGCTTATTGGTTATAAGCAGGGATTGAATGCGGTCATGCTTCGCCCGTACTTGGTTAAAAGGAAAGATTTACTACGGCCATGCTTCGCCCCAAATTTGCCAAAAGAATGAAAATATATTGGTAAGGATCTTTCGCGGGCACTTCCTCATCCCATTGGGTGAATAAACTCTTTCTCAACCTTAATTTTAATAATATTTTGATAATAGGGCTGATATTTTCTCTTTTGCTTTGAGAGTTTTAGGAGGTATAACCCAAGGATGTTTTAGGTTTTTATCCCTGAGTTATACCGATTTTAGATGGAGAATTTTGGGTTAACAAAGCTTTTTTCCTTAAGGGGAGAATGTACTCAACCCAAAATTGATATTATACGATCGCACCTTATAATGAATTATAGCCTAGTTCCTCCTCTCCCTCGGTGCGATCAAGCTAGAGACAGAGAGAGGCGATTTGACTCCAGCTTATCTTGTTCAAGTCCTCTTCTCTATGACGTAAGTCTGATCTGAAAAGTTCGCGATCGTCGGTAAAAAATTCCATCAGGTGATAACTAACATTATAGCAAAAACCTTAAAGGGCTGATTAACTCTTTCCCACTCCCGAATATCTCGGTAAAGTTGAGTCAGGACAAAGTAAGAGCCTTCATAAGCTAGACGTAAATCTTTTTCTAGTGTGGTAGGCTCGACATCTTTTGAATTACAAGAGCCGAAGGGCTTACGAAGTCCCAGGGATAAAATTTCGATTAAATCGTGACCACAGCAAACATACCAAGGATCGTGCATCTCACTGATTAAATTATTTAAGTTCTTTTTTATCTCTTCTGGGTTATCATGCTTTTGAGAATTTTCTAAGACTGTTTTAATTAATTTTGTCATATCTATTTCTAAGTTCTCTTTATTAATAAATTTAGGAAAAGATAAATTCTCAAAGCGAAACGAGAGATCATGTTTTAAGGAATAAAATCGCAAGTAACCAATCGGCTTACCACTCTCTAATAAAGTCGCCCGCACATCCTTACCAAAGTTATTAATTTTTGCTTCAGAGCCATGCTCTCTCAAAATTTTTTCCAAGGCTGGTGACTTGAGCATCATCGTTTCTATATCATGGGTATCAGTAAAAAATAAGTTAGGGCTTCTCGGTTCATTACCTTCTAAAACTGAAAAATCACCATCGACAATTGCCAGTACACCCGGAAAATTATCTCTCTCAAGAATCTTTAATACTTCTACAGCTTTTTCCTTATTATAAGCATTTTCTACATAACATTCTGTGGCATCAATAAAGTTTTTCCATAACCGTGCATCTGTATCTCCTTCAGCAATTAAAATAGAACCTTTAAACCTAGAGTCACTACGCAACATTCTAATATTATTCGCAATTCGATCAGGAGTAATATAACCTCTCATGGTGTCGGCTCCTTCAACTCTACTGTTAAATCCCAACGATCGTTAATAATATCAGGGGAGTGGGTTGCGATTAAAATATCAAAATTGGCAAGTTTAATGATATCTTGTAAATCTTTAAGAAACTGAACCTGCCATGCAACATGAAAAGACAGTTCCGGTTCATCAATAAGAATTAGAGAGTTACTTGGAACCTTAAATAATAATTCATACAGTAATACCAGTTCATGTTGTTCGCCAGAGGATAACTTTGCCGGAGATAAAGGTTTATTATCTTCACCGATAAATGTAAAACCATGTTCTTTACTAATTTGCATTTTTTTGTAATAAAATCGCTCCTTAATAATTTTTTGAAAGAGTTCTATTTTATTGACTAATTCGGAAAAGATTTGCAATTTTTTCTCAACATCTTTAATATATACAGACAAAATATTTTTGATAGTCTCATCCATATTTTGTTCCACCGAAAAATCTAGGGGATTATCTGTATCTAGTAACCCCACCTTGATTAAACGTGAATTTTCTTGCTCAATTTCAGCTAATTTAGTATGAATTTTTTCCTCGGATAAACCAGGGGATTTTTGTTGAAGAATTCTTGAGGGAAATGTTCTTTCTAGTGTCCGAGATAATTCTCCATATTCAGCTAGTTTAGATTGAATACTTTCGGCAAGTTCCCTAGAATATGTAGAAACCGAAGGAACCATTAAAGGTTGTCGTCTGCCATTCAATTGTAACCTAGGATCATCTGAAAAGCTTAATAGACGTTGGGATTCTATGAAACGAACATTGATGGTTTTCTTGAAGTCTTCAAACCATTGTTCTTTTTTTAGCAAGGGATTGGATTTAATTGGTAAGAAGTTGCCAAATTTCTCTAAAATATCCTCTAATGACAGTTCTTCATTCGTAGGTAAATATATCCACTTTGTCCAACTAATTCTGGTAATTTCGGGGATATATTTTTCGATAATTGCGATAATTGATGGAGAAAAATTTTCTTCTGGAAAATCTTTGGGCTCCAAAATAATATTTTTTTCCTCTAAACCCGATTCTCTCAAAGAAAATTCTAGTCTGGGTTGCTCTTCATTTTTTTTAATAGATTGAGTCACTTTTAGAGTGCTACCATCATCAAAATTAAGACTAAACTCACTAAAGGGAATCGAGCGAAGTTCAGAATAACGATGATGAAAAATCCCATTAAGCATTCTGAGTAATGTCGTTTTCCCAAACCCATTTAAACCATGAATAATCGTAATGTGTTCTTCCTTATTCAGGGGAATAATGTGATTAAATATTCCGAAAAGTTTGGTGACATTTATTTGAGTAATTCTTCTCATTTTGACCTCTAATTACAGATGGCTGTGCGTAACACAACAGATGGAAACAGTTAGTTAATTCCATTATATACTCAGCTAATTCTCCTGAAGAGCGATCGCGCTTAATGTCACGTCTTTGTCTCCCGTCTCAAACCAAGATTCGTCCTCCCCGATCATTAACTTTTGCGCGGCTTCCATCATTTCATCGACTATTTCTTGTAAATCCTCTCGACTCGCCAGATAAGTTTTTAACGCGTCCAAGGGATCTATACTATTATGAGAATCTAATTCAGGTAAACGAGGCCGGGCTAATTGACTAACTAATTCGGGTTGAATGGTATAAGAATGAGCTCCACTTAAGGCATGATGTAATTGTTGATTTTCGATCAAGTCTAATTGTTCCGATCTCAGTTGATAAATCAATCGAACTACCGCATCTTTTATATCCTTTTTATTAATAACTTTAAGTAAATCTTCCTGGGGAGTTTCTGATTGAGAAACATTAATTTTAATGGTGTGAAAAATTCGTGCAGGTACAGGGCAGAATTCCCAATTAACTTGACCTTTTTCGATTTCTAGTAACACAAAACCTTTCTCTTCTTTTTCTTCACTAAAGTCAACCCTTTCGATACTACCCGGATAAATAATAGGTGGATTATTCTCTTTATTAAGATTTTGATGTTTGTGAACATGACCTAATGCTACATAATCAAAACAGGGACGATTTAATAATGATAAAGGAATATGAAAACCTTTGCCGACAGCTAAAAAACGCTCCGCTCCTAAACTGGCTTGCTCTACCATTAAATGACCTAATAAAATTGTCGGAATTTCGGGATCTAATTTTTGAATTTCCCCTTCTAATCCCAATTTTAATCGGTTAATTAATAATTGATTGACTTCTTGTAAAGAGAGATTTTCGGTTTCGGATTTTGTCATTAAGGTGGAACGAGTTAACCAGGGCAGGGTGATAATTTGTATATCGCCTTTGCCTGTTTCTATGCGATGGGTTTCTAAGCGATCGCCCACAATAAAACCGGGTACTCCTAAAGTGCGATAAATTCCTAAACTCGCGCCTCCTTGCCCTTGGGAATGTTGATCGTGATTTCCTACTAATAAAACCGTGGGAATTTGAGCATCGACTAAACGCCGAAATTGACTGGCAAAGGCTTGTTTGACATAGGGAGCTGGTGTCGCGTCGGGAAAGGCATCTCCCCCAAATAATACTAAATCAACGGGTTCGGAAATAGCGCGATCGATACAGAGACTAAGACTCTTGACAAAATCCTCTAAGCGTGTATTTAATCCAGTTTCAGGGTTAATCTGTCCGTGGGTAAAACCACTGCCGATATGAATATCTGAAAGGTGCAGAATTTTAATCATTGCTAATGGGTAATGGGTGATGGGTAATATAGAGTTTCGACTAAAGATGAGGTCTAATTTATTCCCTATTAAGAGTTCCCTATTAAGAGAAAACTCTGTACCTCACAAGTATGAGAATTGCTATATCAGGTGAGCCGTTGTTTTACCACTAAGGCACTAAGGCACTAAGAAAAGACAATAGAGAGTCTCGAACAATCATAGAAATTTAACACTTTGTGTCTTTGTGTCTTTGTGGTTTATTTTATTTGCCTAGATCATTGAAACGGGTTTTAGGGAAAGATGAGGTC
>JBEDKD010000014.1:0-9854 GCA_041172365.1 Cyanobacteriota bacterium
CTAAACAGACAAAACCCGCCTCCGCGGGTTTAATTTCTTCAGTAGGGGCGAATGGCATTCGCCCAATCAATCTCATCTTTGTTTGTGTAGGGGCGAATGGCATTCGCCCAATCAATCGCCCCATCAATCTCATAATAAAATATACAATTAATTTTGTGTTGGTACTTACCAATTCTAAAATTATGGTGGGGTAGGCTAACCCTGCCTTTAATCTGATTTTTGCGAGATGTCTATTGATATGTCAACTTCAGTAGAAAAACCGGGTTTCTCTTGCCAAAATCTTAGATCAAACAAATTTTGATGGAGAAACCCGGTTTTTGAGTCAATACCTTTCAGTTAACAAGTAGGCACAGCCGTCTCTTTGATCACAGCCTCAATGATTCTGTAACTTCTGCTCGTTTCGATTCTTCAAAGAAAGAAGAATAAAGATAACCCGCAGCAATAGCTCCCAAAATAGGCGCGAGCCAAAATAACCACAAGTCCGCCAGGGCCCAACCTTTACCACCAAAAATTGCTAAAATCAAAGCCGGTCCCGTGCTACGGGCAGGGTTAACTGATAGATTGGTAACAGGTATTCCCACTAAGTGAATCAGAGTTAATCCTAAACCGATCGCGATCGGTGCAAACCCTTGAGGAGCGCGTGGATCAGTGGAACCGTGAATGATAATTAAAAAGATAAAAGTCAGGACAAACTCGGCTCCAAACGCGGCAAACATACTATATTTACCCGGAGAGTTATCCCCAAAACCATTGGAAGCAAAACCGCCAATATCAAATCCGGGTTTACCACTCGCGATCAAATAAAGAACAATGGAGGCCAAAATCGCACCCGTAACTTGCGCGATAATATAGGGTAAAAGTTCGCTTCCTGAAAAACGTTTCCCCATATAAAGGCCGAAGGAAACCGCGGGATTAAAATGGCCCCCGGAAATATGACCAACAGCATAGGCCATTGTCATTACTGTTAAACCAAACGCGAGGGCTACTCCCACAAACCCGATACCTAGAGTATTTTTGTCAGCATCGGGAAAATTCGCAGCTAAGACAGCACTTCCGCAGCCCCCAAAGACTAGCCAAAAAGTGCCAATAAACTCGGCTAAATACCGTTTTATAGGTGTCATTTTCGTTATTACGATGTCTTAAATTATCCTGCATTATAACCATCGTTATTAAAAATGTGGAAACTTGTAATATCCCTTAACAAATACGGGATGAGTCTTCTTGTCGGTGTTTCTATATCTGGAAAAACCGGGATAAATGATGAATGATGAGGAATGAAATAATGAACACAAAAAAACGATTAGGGCCCGGAGGCAGAAGCCAGAAGATGTAATCAATGATGACAGGGCAAGGATTCCCTACCCTACTCTTGCCTTTTGTGTGTTCGCAAAAAAGCCTCGACTTCATCGGCCCTCGGTAAAGACGCGATCGCGCCTAATTTAGTAGTCGTTAAGGCTCCCACCGCACAAGCATATTCCACAACCTGTTTAACTCGTTCAGGAGTTTGTAAACACTTCATCCCCTGTTGACATAACTGATGAATAAACCCCGCGACAAAAGCATCACCCGCGCCCGTTGTATCCACCACTTCTACCGCAAACCCCGGAAATGTCCCCTCATGTTCGCACAGACAATAATTACAGCCATTTTCCCCATCTGTGACAAATACCCCTTCTACTGATCCCAGATGATACGAGATCGCGCCGGAGTCCGTTGTCCCAAATAACCATAGAGCTTCTTCCTTGGAGAGCTTGACAAAATCAACTTTTTTCGCTAAACCTAGTATAGGGGACTTGATATCCTCTTCGTTAGCCCAAAATGGGTGTTCCCAAAACGGTTTTCGCCAGTTGATATCAAGCAGGACTTTTAAATTGTATTGCTCCGCCAAAAGGAGCGCCCGAGAGATCGCGTCTCGACTATGGGGATAAGCTAACCCTAGAGTCCCCAAGACTAGGAACTCCGACGGAATAAACAAAGATGTCGGGATTTGAAGCGCGTTTAAATAAGTATCGGCAAATTCCGTCGTCGCGTATTGTCCAAAACCCGCGAAGTCGCGGTCGCCCGTTTCCGAGCGTAAGACATAAACCTGTCTTGTGGGAGCGGTTTCGTGTCTTTGAACACCTTGAGTATTGACACCCTCACTCGGCAAAAAATTTAATAATTCATTGCCTTGAGTATCACAGCCGACAGTTCCGATAAAACCCGCGGACGTGCCTAATTTCACCAAGCCACAGGCGACATTGGCAGGGGCACCACCCGGTAAAGGAGTCCAAGACTCAACTTCATCAAAACCGCGTCCTCTTTGATCAGCTAAACAGTCAAAGAGCACTTCACCGAGACAGAGAACATGAGGATCGCCCATAACAGACTCCCATCAGAGGGGGTTTTGTCAAATGTATCAAATTATTAAGCAAGTGGAAAAATAATCTGTAAAAATTCCAAAAGTTGTGTTATTATAATAGATAAGGATTTAAACAATTCCATACATTAAGTACAGCAGGACTCCTCGGCAGCTTGAGAGTACCTGGAGTAACTTGGTGGTAATAGCCTTGATAAACTCGTCAGAAAGTCAACCTTACTGTAGGGGTGTCAACTTACCAAAGTTCGTCACTTGTTATGGGGGGGGATCGCGGGTTAGGAATGCACTATTGTTAGTTACCGTTTTTTGGTAATGCACAGAGTGTATCTGTTGAGTGTGTCAAGTCACCATTAAGTTAATAACAGAGATGAACAGGGAAGGCGGTATCGTCATTCTCAGGGAGTTTTATGGCAAAGCAGCCTTCGCAGACAAGGCTTGGTTTGCTGTGCTGATGTAATGTAGTCGGTGTTGCAGTTGTCCTGTCCGTTCCCCCTAACCACTGGCCGTGACTTATGATTTACCATGATATTCCTGTGATTATCCCGATCCTTGCAACGGGTTATGTGTTAACGATTTATCTGTTATTAATTTTAGCTGAACGCACTACCAAGATATCTCGTATGGGGTCCTGGCCTTTGCCCCCAGACTCCCATAGTAGTAGCGTTCATTAATCATAATTGCTGAAAAAATCAATTCCGTATCGTCTACTCTCGGTAGTTTTGAGACTACCGAGGGTAATTTTGCTGTCTATATGTCAAAAACTATGTGAGAATAACTGTATCTATTGTCGCGATTGACCAGAGCTGGGTCATTGACAAAACAGTTAAAGACGGATCTAGTCAAGTATAATAGAGCTGGCCAAGCACTCTGAATCTAAGGGAATAGGGGCAATGACCGATATGCAAAAAGAGATAGCAACATCTGATCTCCCCTTGTTTGTAGTGGCCGATGAATCATCCTTCCTAGAAATACCCGAATACGAGGAGGATGAAGCCACTGTGGCGGCAAAACGACAGAAATCAGATTATTACACATTTGTCGCGGATGATGCCCTTTCGTCCTTATTTAAGGAAATGGCGCGTTATCCCTTATTAACAGCATCGGAAGAATTAGAATTATCACGTCAAGTCCAACAATTAATTATCCTTGAAGAGTTACAACAGAAATTAGAACTCGAACTAGGAAGAAAACCAACAAATAAGGAATGGGCGACGGCAGCAGAATTAACCGATGTGCAGTTACAAGCACGTCTTTATCACGGGCGATCGGCTAAACGTAAAATGATTAGTTCTAATTTACGCTTAGTCGTTTCGATCGCGAAGCGTTATCTTAATCGAGGAGTACCATTTTTAGATTTAATTCAAGAAGGCGCTTTAGGATTAAATCGCGCCGCGGAAAAATTTGACCCCGAAAAAGGTTATAAATTTTCAACCTACGCGTATTGGTGGATTCGTCAAGGCATTACACGGACCTTAGCGAATCAAGGTCGAATGATTCGTTTACCCATTCATATTGTCGAACAATTAACCAAGTTAAAAAGAGCCTATCGAGACTTAAGAAAAACCTTGCATCGCAACCCCACGGAAGCGGAAATTGCCGAATCGTTACAAATCAGTTCCGAACAAGTTCATTATTTACTGCAAGTCCGTCGCAAGTCTTTATCTTTAAATCATCGCATAGGAACCGATGAATCTTCAGAATTAATGGATTTAATTGAGGATAACGATACTCAATCCCCAGAATCTTTGATGAGTGAAAATATGATGCGTCAAGACATTTTAGATGTCTTGAATAATATTTTAACCGATCGAGAAAAGGATGTTTTAGCCTTGCGTTATGGTTTATTGACGGGTGAACCTTATACCTTAGAAGAGGTGAGTGCGATTTTTAATGTTTCCCGTGAAAGGGTCCGTCAAATTCAAAATAAAGCGATGCGAAAACTGAGGCGGCCTCAAGTCGCGGAACGCTTAAAAGGATGGCTCAGATAGCCTTTTAATTTTGAATTGTCTATTTAGCTTTTCAGGAAAAAATATGAAGAAACCGGGTTAGAGCCATCGCGCCTTGAGACAGATGAATTTCTCGCTCAAAATCTACCCGGTTTCCGCGTAAGTCCTATTTAAAATAGAGCCATTGCTGTTATTCTTAACAATTGTTACTGTTTGGGTTAATAAATTATGTCAGATCGTGCTACCCACGGCTCCGAGGGCCATCGGGTGATTTTACGTCCAGCCAGAAAAACCGATGTCGCGGAGATTTTCAATTTAATTAAAGCCTTGGCAGAGTATGAAAAGTTATCAGATATGGTAACGGGAAATATTGAGAATTTAACAAATCATTTGTTTGGGGAACGTCCCTTAATAGATGTGATTGTTGCAGAATTAGAAGGTAAATTAGTAGGATATACTTTATTTTTTTACAATTATTCTACATTTTTAACGAAACCGGGTATTTATATTGAAGATTTGTTTGTCTTGCCAGAATATCGGGGACAAGGCATTGGGAAATCCCTCGTTAATGCTGTGGCTAAATTGGCTATAGAAAAGGGTTGTGGACGGGTAGAATGGTCCGTATTGGATTGGAATGCACCCGCGATCGTCTTCTATGAAAATATTGGTGCTGATATTCTTCCTGATTGGCGTATTTGTCGGTTAACGGGGGATAATTTATTACATTTTGCAGGTATTGTTAATTAGGCTGATCTTTTTTTGAACCACAAAGGCCGATTAGGGCACAGAGAGAGAGAAAAGAGTGTTTATCGGGTGGGTTAGGTGATGACTATTGGGGGAGCAAATCGAAACGCGATCGTAATGATGTAGGGAAATAAAATAAACCACAAAGACACAAAGACACAAAGACACAAAGACACAAAGACACAAAGGGGTAAATTTCTCTGATTTGAAGAGACTCTCTATTTTCTTTCCTTAGTGCCTTAGTGTCTTAGTGGTAAAATAAAGGCTCACCTGATCTAGCAATTCTCATACTTGTGAAGTCAGACTTTTCTCATTTTTCTTAACTCTTAATAGGTAATTTTTAATAGGGAATAAATCAGACCTCATCTTTAGTCGAAACGCTATATAGCAAACCTATTTCAATTGTAATAGGTTTGTAGGGGCAATCCCCCCGTGGTTGCCCCAATTGATGATGGGTAGGCACGAGAGCATTACCCCTACAAATCTTTATGAATGATTTAGACTTGCTATATATAAATTAGAATCAATTACGAAGGAATGGAAATTAAATAACTTGAGCATTGGCTTTGTCGGGGAACCCGTGAGAGCGAAAGCAGGCAAGATGCCTGCACTACTTTATTAAATAAATGTTCATTAATCTCTTTTCTCGCCTCTGTGCCTTTGTGCCTTTGTGGTTCATTTTCAAAAAATGTTATTGTCGCTATTTTTTGGGAAAAATGCTATAAGTTATAATAACTCACGAAACCCTCATCAAATAGAGGGAAAACATAGTTAAATTAGTCAGGAGAACACCTATTATGACGATTTGGATTAATGAACAACTTGATCCCTGTGGGATTCTCTATTCTTGTATTGCTTCTTCTGATGAGACTCAAGCTAAAGAATGTTATGAGTCTTTTGAAAATAATTTAACTGAAGCACAAAAGGCTGAAGGATGGACTGTAATAATGCGGACTGTTTCCTCTTGGGATGATGTTCCTGTTAGTGCTTTAAAATTGAATTAACTTGAAGGAAGAGGGAAGAGGGAAGAGGGAAGAGGGAAGAGGGAAGAAGGAAGAAGGAAGAGGGAAGAGGGAAGAAGGAAGAAGGAAGAGGGAAGAAGGAAGAAGGAAGAAGGAAGAAGGAAGAAGGAAGAGGGAAGAAATTTTTTTGAATTTCACTTTGAGCCTGATATGGGTTCAGTTGTCCTCATGTTTTTTTCTTGATAATGAAGGATGAAAGTTATTATTATTTTCACCCTTCATTAACTTCATTTTACTTCCATCTTAACTGACGTAATAATCCTGAATTGCTTTCACTTCTAAGGAATGAGATTTTAATGAACGAATTGCGGACGCGGTGGCTTTTCCACCCGCGATCGTGGTGACAATGGGAATTTTATAAGCCAACGCGGTGCGACGAATTAATATTCCATCTGTGCGTGATTCTTCCCCTGAAGGTGTCGTGATAATGAGTTGGATTTTCTCATTCTTAATGGAGTCCATTAAATTCGGACGGCCTTCATGGAGTTTTAACACTAAATCCACGTTTACTCCGTTTTCCCGTAGCACTTTTCGGGTTCCTTCTGTCGCGACAACATGAAACCCTAATTCTAAAAATTCTTTGACTACGGGTATCACGGCAACTTTATCGCGATCGTTCATGGAAAATAGCACAGTTCCCGATAAAGCTAAGGCTTGATTCGCGCCAAATTGGGCTTTGGCAAAGGCTTTCCCAAATTCCGTATCAATTCCCATTACTTCACCTGTGGAGCGCATTTCAGGACCTAATAAGGTATCCGCTCCTGGGAATTTGGTAAAGGGTAAAACGGCTTCTTTCACGGAAATATGAGTGGGGATGATTTCTTTGGTATAACCCGCGTCTTCCAGACTCTTTCCTGACATTAATTGCGTCGCAATTTTGGCTAAGGGAACTCCAATGGCTTTAGAAACAAAGGGTACTGTTCGTGAGGCGCGAGGGTTGGCTTCTAAAATATAAACATTTTCCCCTTGTACCGCGAATTGGATATTCATTAACCCCACAACTTTTAAGGCTTTTGCTAATTCGATTGTCCAGCGCCGAATCGTTTCTAAAACGGGAGGTGTTAAGGTTTGATAAGGAATAGAACACGCGGAGTCGCCTGAGTGAATACCCGCTTGTTCGATATGTTCCATAATACCGCCTATGACTACATTTCCGTTTGTGTCCGCGATCGCGTCAACATCAACCTCAATGGCATTTTCCAGAAACTTATCAATTAAAATCGGGTGATCGGGTTCAACTTGGACTGCGAAGAGCATATATCGTTCTAATTCTACATCAGAATAGACGATTTCCATTGCACGTCCACCTAATACATAACTAGGACGGACTACTACGGGATAACCAATACGTTTTGCTACCCTTAACGCGTCTTCAAAATGGCGTGCTAACCCGTTTTCCGCTTGGGCAATATTTAAGTCACGCAAAATATGTTCAAAACGTTCCCGATCTTCGGCAGTATCAATAGAATCGGGTGAAGTTCCCCAAATTTTTGTTTGTACTCCCGTATGATTTTCTAAGGCTTTATACAAAGGAACTGCCAATTTTAATGGGGTTTGTCCACCAAATTGAATAATGATTCCTTCGGGGTTTTCTGCCTCAATAATGTTTAAAACATCCTCTTTTGTGAGGGGTTCAAAATAGAGGCGATCGCTGGTATCATAATCCGTCGAAACCGTTTCGGGGTTAGAATTGACCATGATACTTTCAAAACCCATAGCGCGGAGGGAATAAGACGCGTGACAACAACAGTAATCAAACTCAATCCCTTGGCCAATACGGTTGGGGCCACCGCCTAAAATCATTACTTTCCGCTTCACAGAAGGTAATACTTCCGAATCCGGTGCGAGACTATATTCCACCGCGGAAACCTTTTTCACGTCATCCTCAAATTCCCAAACCGCGGCTCCTAATTCATAGGTAGAATAATAATAAGGAGTCAAGGCTTCAAATTCTGCGGCACAAGTATCGACGGTTTTGTAAATAGGTATCACGCCTAAGTCTTTCCGATAGACGCGGACTTCATCTTCCGTGGTTTTGGTGGCAAAGGCAATTTGGCGATCGCTAAATCCTAATTGCTTCACCGCAAACAGTTGTTCTTTATTTAACTGTTTTAAAGAAGTGCGTTTCAGTAATTTTTCCATGTCGAGAATTTCCTGAAGTTTATCTAAAAACCAAGGATCGATTCCCGTTAATTCATAGATATCCTCAAGAGACATTCCCATCATCATCGCGTGACGTACCGTGAAAATCCGTTCAGGATTAGGAGTCCGTAAACCGGCACGAATTTGCTCTAAAGAAGGTAATTTTTCTGATTTATCGCATCCCCAACCAGCCCGTCCCGTTTCTAACCCTCGTAAGGCTTTTTGGAAGGATTCACAGAAGGTGCGGCCAATGGCCATCACTTCCCCAACGGATTTCATTTGTGTGGTTAATGCTGATGTCGTACCGGGGAATTTTTCAAAGGCAAAACGAGGGATTTTGGTGACAACATAATCGATCGTCGGCTCAAAAGATGCTGGGGTTTTCTTGGTAATATCATTGCGAATTTCGTCTAATGTATAACCGACGGCTAACTTCGCGGCCATTTTCGCGATCGGGAAACCTGTTGCTTTTGAGGCTAAAGCAGAAGAGCGAGAAACCCGCGGGTTCATTTCAATGACAATCATATCCCCATTGGTGGGATTTACCGCGAATTGAATATTAGAACCTCCTGTTTCTACTCCAATTTCACGGATAATTTTAATCGAAGCATCTCGCAGACGTTGATATTCTTTATCGGTGAGAGTTTGCGCGGGAGCAACGGTAATCGAATCCCCTGTATGAATCCCCATCGGATCAAGATTTTCGATGGAACAGATAATGACAACATTATCTGCTAAATCTCGCATCACTTCTAACTCATATTCTTTCCAACCAATGAGGGATTGTTCGACTAAAATTTGGGAAACTGGACTCGCGTCAATACCCCCTTGAGCCATTTCCTCATATTCTTCTTGGTTATAAGCAATACCGCCCCCTGTACCACCCATCGTAAACGCGGGACGGATAATTAAGGGATAAGAGCCAATTTGGTGCGCGACGGCGCGGGCTTCTTCCATATTATTAACAATACCGGAAGGACAAACCGCGACACCGATCCTTTCCATTGCTTCTTTAAAAAGTTCACGATCTTCGGCCATTTCGATCGCGGGTAATTTCGCGCCAATTAATTCCACACCATATTTTTCTAAAATCCCCCGTTTACAAAGAGATACAGCTAAATTAAGGGCCGTTTGACCCCCCATTGTGGGGAGAAGGGCTTGAGGACGTTCTTTTTCGATAATTTTTTCTACGATTTCCGGGGTGAGAGGTTCGATATAAGTCCGATCCGCGGTACCGGGATCAGTCATAATCGTCGCGGGGTTAGAATTAACTAACACCACTTCATAGCCTTCTTCTCGTAACGCTTTACAGGCTTGAACTCCACTATAATCAAATTCACAGGCTTGACCGATGACGATGGGGCCAGAGCCAATCAGAAGAATTTTTTGGATGTCTTGACGACGAGGCATAGGTTGTTACTGCTTAAGTGAACATCGTTAACTCTAAATCCAGAGTATTTTACGACCTAATTCGTAAACGTGCTATATAATACAAAACTTGTTGATCTGGTCTTATCTATGGACTCGTAACTAAAAGGCAGTTTAAAGGACTTTAGTGGACATACTTGATATTATGGATGGAGGTTGCTACCATAAAGAGTGTTGTTGCGACAAAAAATGTTATGCAATATGTCACACCAC
>JBEDKD010000015.1:0-6000 GCA_041172365.1 Cyanobacteriota bacterium
GGGCGGGTTTATCAGGGTTATCTGTGGGTGGGAAAATTGGTTGGTGAAAGAGCCCCTACAGGTGTTCGGGACAAATTTTACCAGGAATTTCACCTAACCTTTCCCCCCGTTTATGGAGGAATTTTCCCTCGTGGGAAGGAGACGCGATCTCTAATCTCTTGTATGGTATGGTACGGATTAGCTTTTTGCACAAAGTCCTGTTGGCTTCCGTGTTGCTTGAGGAAAGTAGTTACACGGGTATTTGCTAGACTTTGAACTATTAACAAATGGAGTAAAGGGCTATGACAAATCCCGAAACAAATCCTTTGCCAACAGAGCCCACAGAGTTTTGTGAGCTAAAAGAGCAAACGGAAATTTCCTATAATCTTGAAACTTCTTCTTCATTAAATCCCATGTTGTTAGCACTGAAGGTAATAGAGTATTCTTCTCTCGCGGCTGTTCTCGCCTGTGCCATCATTGGCATTTTTTCTCCTGAAAATCACAGTGTCCTCACTCCAGGGGCAAGTGCTCTGGGGATTTTTACTTTTTTCTTTCTGCTCAACAGAAAAGTTTTTGAGAACTCTCAAAATGCGGCTACCCAGTATGAATTAGAGAAAAAAGCCGAACTCTATATGTTGAGCAATAATACTTTCGCCGAAAGCCATCCTCTCGCTCCGGCAAGAGCCAAAGCTTTACAGTATTGCCAAGAATTGATTGGGGATTATAAAAGAACTCGAGCTCAAGCGAGATATAGTTATTATATTTTGCAACTGTCAACGATTGTTTTTTCTGGAATTACGCCGATTTTAGTGTTGGTGGATAAGTTAGAAGCTGGCCAAACATGGCTGAAGTGGCTCCCGGTAATTTGTCCGGCGATTGCTTCGATCGTTGCTAGTGTTGTCACCTCATTTCCTTTTCAGGAAAATGCTGTTTCTGCTAACACAACCGTTGAATTGTTAGAGGCGGAGCAAGAGAAATTTATCCTGGGAGTAAGTCCTCTTTATCGCTGTTATGATGCCTCTGATGACGGCCAACAAGAACAAAAGGCAAAGCAGGCTATTGAGAATTTTATTACTGAGGTGAATAATATTCATCTTAAGCAAGTGCAACAGCAACAAGGGAATGATACACAGAATTCATCTAGCTCTAATGAGTCAAATACAGCAACATCGGCTTAGAGATCGCGATCGTCTGGTTTTTTTCTTGGGTTGTGTGTTTATTTCATTGCGGTGAGGTATGGGAGTTTAGAGTAGTCTAAACTCCTCTACATTACATACCTGTGCCATTTTTTGTCGGTTGGGTTGAGGGATACTTAACCCCTTGAAAATGTTAGGTTTTGTGCTAGGCACACGCGACGCGGGCATCAACCTCATTTTTGTAAATTGGTAGTGGGAGCGTCTCGCTCCCTAGCCCGATCCCGCCTTCGCGAGACGCTCTGATGCTCCGCACAGGCTACGCCAACCCACTACAGTTTTTTTTGCTTCTTTGAAATGCTCCCTGTTGGGTTTCGTGCCTCAACCCAACCTACTAGCTACGCCAACCCACTACAGTTTTTTTTGCTTCTTTGAAATGCTCCCTGTTGGGTTTCGTGCCTCAACCCAACCTACGAATCTGGAAAATTGTTAAGTTTTATTAGCTAGAGAGAATAATTGACGCTCTTTTTCTAACGCGTCAGTTACTCTTTGATATTCTACTTCAATTTGTTTCAAAATCGTGAAAGCCTCCGCGGGAATAGAGTTTCCTGACTCAAGACATTGACGGGCAATAATTTCTAAACTTTGACAAACTTCAAACACGGGACGCGCTCCAATTGTACCACTAATTGATTTGAGAGAATGGGATGAAGTCCGTAACGCGTTGACATCGGCATTAAGGAGGGCATTATTAATTTTAGAAAGCAGGGGAGGGGCTGTCTCAAAATAAATATCAATGACTTCTTCTAAGGCTTCTACATCTCTCAATCCTTCTAAAATTTTGGCATCTAAGGGTGGATTTAAACCTTCTTCTTGAGGAGTGGGAAAGAATAACTCCTGCTTATTTTCTCGTTTATTTTTATCCTTTTTCTCGTTACTACTTTCTTCCCCTATCGTGTTTCGATTCAGGGGTTTGCATTTGGCTAAGGCTCTTACTAATTCTTCCATGTGAATCGGTTTACTGACATAATCATCCATTCCCGCGGCTAAACATTCATCGCGATCGCCCTGCATCGCGTTTGCCGTCATCGCGATAATGCGAGGGCGGGAGGCAGAATGCCATTCATTACAAATACGACGAGATGCTTCTAAACCGTCCATTTCGGGCATTTGTACATCCATTAAGACAACATCATAGGGTTGACGGCGTAAAGCTTCCAAGACTTCTAAACCATTTCCGGCAACATCGGCACGATATCCCATTTTTTGGAGAATTTGTAACGCGACTTTTTGATTGACTAAATGATCATCGGCTAACAATATTTTCAGGGGTAATTTTTCCCCTAAAACCGGAATTTCCAAACTATTTTTGCCATTTCTTCCTCGGAAACTTTCTAGGGGTTTTCCGCCAAAGAAATTGACTAAAATATGATATAATTGAGATTGTTTAATGGGCTTATTCAAAACCGCGGTTAAATCTAATTCATTCAGTTTATTATAAATTTCTTGCTTGCCCATAGAACTTAAAATAATTAGATATAATCCTTTACTGTGGGGGGATTCTCTAATTTTTCTGGCTAGGGTTAAACCATCCATCTCTGGCATTTGCATATCTAAAATGGCTAAGTCTAAAGGTGTTTTTTGGGAAATGATTTCCCAGGCTTTTGGGGCTGAATTAACCGCGATGGGAATCATACCCCAGGATTCAGTTTGTCTGGTTAAAATCTGACAATTGGTGCTATTATCGTCAACAATTAATAAACGTTTTCCTTCTAAGTTGGATGGATGATAAGTCGATTTATCTGAGATTGGTTGGGTATATTCTTGGGCAATTAAGGTAAAGTAAAATGTTGATCCCTTGTCTTGATTATTCTGGACAAAAGAAGAGAACATTTCTGATGGTTTTTCGGTGTCAGATGTTGAGGTGGGAGGGTGACATCCCGCGATCGCGCATTTCCAATCCAGGGGAGGATTTCCGGTCCATGTACCATTACTTTCTACCCACATTGTACCTCCCATTAATTCCGACAAACGTTTACTAATGGCTAATCCTAATCCCGTTCCCCCATAATGACGGGTGGTAGAAGAATCGACTTGACTAAAGGATTTAAAGAGGCGATTCATGCGCTCAGGCACAATACCAATACCACTATCTTGCACAGCAAATAAAAATTCATAGGTTTTACCATTTTCCGAGAGGTTTAAAACTTTAATATTTTCATTTTCACTGAGGCGCGATCGTGTTTCTGAATCCGCGGGCATAAATTGTGCTTGGGGACGGGCACTACAGGAAAGTACTATTTCCCCTGTGTCGGTAAATTTGACAGCATTACTTAATAAATTAACTAAAATTTGTCGTAAGCGAGTAATATCTCCCACAACGATTGTGGGAACATGGGGTGCAATCCAGTAAGCTAATTCTAAACCTTTTTCCGCGGCTTTCGCGGCGACTAAATCCAGAGACTCTTCCAAACAGTTTCGCAAATCAAAAGGATGTTTTTCTAAATCTAATTTACCCGATTCAATTTTGGAGAAATCCAAAATATCATTAATCAGAGTTAATAAAGCATCACCACTACTACGAATTGTCTCAACAAAATCCTGTTGTTCGCGACTTAGAGAAGTATCTAAAAGTAATCCTGTCATGCCGATAACGGCATTCATCGGAGTACGAATTTCGTGACTCATGGTGGCTAAAAATTCACTTTTAGCTTTAGTCGCGGCCAAAGCTTGATCGCGTGCTTGTGATAAATCGATCGCGGCTTTTTGACGTTCTAATTCACCCCCAACCCATTGAGACATTAATTTTAATAATTCTTGATCGAGAGGTTTAAAAGGTTCCATCAAAGTATGATCACTCCAAAAAGCTAAAGTGCCGTATACTTTACCATTAACAATGACAGGGGTTCCCATATAAGCTTCAATGGCAAAAATCGGCTGATTCATACTAAAAGAAAAACCGGAAAATCCAATAGATTCAAAATAAAGAGGTTCCGCACTCATTGTGGTAAAAACACAGAAAGTTTTTTCCAGATCAACAATAGCACCTTTTTCAATAGAACCGTCGGGACATTCCACCGCGATCACCTGATAATTATCACCTTCAATATGAGATAAAATACCTATTTCTAAACCAAATTGTTCACATCCCATTAAGAGCAAACTTTTTAAGCGTTGCTCAAAAGTAAGATTTTGAGATGATGTCACTTGATACAAAGCCCGCATAGAAGCTTCACTTTCTAATAACTCTTGTTCCCGTTGTTTACGCTCAGTAATATCACGGGAAACCGCGATGATTTCTTCAACGTTTCCCGTTTGAGGATCGCGGATTGTGCGACTGGTTGTTTCAAACCAAATATAATTATGATCTTGACGAAGAATGCGATAAGTGACAGTATAAGTTACGGGGAGCGTTAGTATCGTTAAGTGGGCTTTATGAACCGTGTCTAAATCATCAGGATGAAACAGGCGAGAAGGAGTCTTACCCACTAATTGTGAGGGTTCATAACCCAGTAATGCTTTAGACGCGGGAGAAACATAAAGAATGACACCATCGGGATCATGGCGAGTAATCATATCAGTGGAATTTTCTGCCATTAAACGATAGCGATCTTCTGTTTCTTGTCCTTTGACTTGAGATTTGGCCAAGGCGTCTAACATTTGATTAACGCTGTCGGCGAGACTAGATAATTCATCTTCACTATTATCGGGTTTTTCCACTCGCTTAGACAGATCCCCAGACTCTCCCACCATACTGACAGAAGATGTTAATTGTGCTAACCGTGATAATATTGATTTTTCTAAGAGGAGAAGCGTAACACCACTAAATACTAAACCCAGAGCCAGCAAACTCATAGAAAAAATGTGTAAAGTGGCTTGGCCTTGTTGGTAAATAATGCGCGCAACATCGACTCGTAAAAGCAGAGCTAAGTCACCATAAATATCTCGTAAAAGTGCGTATCCCGCGACGACATTTTCGTTGAGAGGTTCTACTAAAATTTCAACGGATTTGAGATGTTCAATTTTTTCTTGTATAGCTTCAATATTGGGGTTGTTATCACGTATAATTTCGGTACTATAATGAGAAGAAGTGCTACCTAATTTAAAATCTAAAGAGGGTAAGGTAAAATCAACGGATAATTCCGTCAATTCGGCTAAACGCTTAATTTCTGAATCATTCAGATAACGAGCCATGATCAGGGTTCCCAGGGAGGGACCCGATCCTTGACTGGTGAGAATGGGGCGTGCCGTAATCAGAAGGCTTCCTTCAGGAAGAAGCACTATCCCCGTTTTGGAGGAGTGAAGAAATCGAGAATCTTCTGAAATAGTGCGTGACGTTAAGAGGGGACTATTTGGGGTAAGGTGTTTCTCAAGACTATTGGGAATTGAGGTTTCTGTTTGTTTGACAAGATCGAATCCTTTACTAAAAACGGTTTTTCCTTGGTTGTCTAAAATGATGACGAGATTAAGTCGCAGCTGGGAAAATGTGGTATTGACAAAATTTGATTTAATATACTTCGGATTTTGGGTGGAAATAAAAGAGTAGGTATCATCCCATTCGGCATAATCTCTGGCACTGGTGTTTAAGTCTGACAGATCATCATCAAGGGCATCCAAAGCCCGCGCCACATCTTGATAAACGTATTGGGCTTCCAAATCATGGAAGTTATGGAGCAGAATCGTTGAGGCTGTCGCGTAGAGCACGACTATTAAACTCAGGAGTGCTGCGCCGATCATTAATAAGGTTTTGGTACGGAGTTTCATGGCGTCGCTCTCTCAAAGGTTTTATCGGAGGTGGTTAAGATTTGGGGATCGGGTGTGTCGCGTCTCATCTTTTTTTTCCATGCTAGACACTAGGGGGGGACTCCACTGGGTATAGGGGTTTGGG
>JBEDKD010000016.1:0-20641 GCA_041172365.1 Cyanobacteriota bacterium
CCTTCTTCCTTCTTCCTTCTTCCTTCTTCCTTCTTCCTTCTTCCTTCTTCCTTCTTCCTTCTTCCTTCTTCCTTCTTCCTTCTTCCCTCTTCCTTCTTCCTTCTTCCTTCTTCCTTCTTCCTTCTTGCTTAAGATTTAGTAAAACCTAAACCATGATCTTTAGCATAGCGTTCCATAAAGCGCATAAAGCGCTCCCATTCATCGGCAGACTTCATTATATGAACAGCTTCCAAAAACACTGGCTCACCATTGATAAATTTCCCTTTCACGTCACGCGTAGAGATTTCCCCTTCCTCATCAATAAGATACATCCCAGTAATTTCTTCCTCTCTAGCGCGACTTAATGCTTGAGGACGTTCAAAGGTAAAAGTCGCGGTTCCTTCTTTCCCTGTTTTAGATCGGGTAAGACGCACCTCAGGGATCACCTCTTCGTCTATACCTCTGGAAAATTGAATACTAGCCATATTTTATGTTGTTGAAATGTTAAGGATTGCAAAGTGTTCTGGTTTCATCATAGAACGAAGAGGCATCTTGCTAGACCAAACCTGAGAAAAATGGGACAAGAAAACTAGAGGAGGGATAATTCTCCTGTCACTTCCAAACGCTTAAAATTACTTAAAGTCATGTAAGTCTCCGAAAGAGTCTCCGCGATCGTGGGACTGATCCAGCCCAATTGTTGTAATAAATGGATCGCGGTGGCATATTTAGCCCGTTTTGCCCCATCTAAAACTTTAATCGCTAAACCCATACCTTCTCCGACACGGCCAATACACTGTACGCCTTCTGCGCCGGACTTACTTACTAATTCCCCTTCTGTCAAACGCATTAATTCCGTATCAAAACAGCCCTCACCTGCAACTAACGCGGGATGATGAGTCATGGCACGGATAATACGTTCCATATCCAAATTATCCCCAGAGGCTAATTTGGCATAAAGGATCGCGATTTGTGCCAATTGCATGAAATAGGTGGGAGCCCCACAGTCATCACGGGCACTGATAAACTCTTCGGCGGGCATTCCCAATAGTTCACCAATTTTGGTAATAATCAGTTGTTGAATGGGATGTTTTTGACGGAGATAATTTTCCAAGGGCCAAACCCGTTGTTGACAGACGGCCAACATTCCCGCGTGTTTACCTGAACAATTATGCTTGAGGGGACTGTCTTTCCCCTCGGGTATGGGACACTGAAGTTTAGACGGATCGACATCGCAGCGCCACAAGACATTAAAGACTTGTCGTGCTTGTTCGATCGTTCCTTGATGGGAACTACAGATAATGGCTAAATCTCGATCTGTGAGTTCAAACCGTTCTAGGGTGCCCGTGGTTGTCACGGCTAATGCTTGAAAGGGTTTGAGTGAGGAACGCACAAAAGTCGCGGTTTCTGAATTTCCGGCTACGGATAGAACGCGACCCCGGTTATCACAGACCACCGCGTGAACGTGATGGCATGATTCCATTATCCCTTCTCGCAGAAGTCTGACTGTTAATTCCGGTGCTTGTGTTCGTTTTCCTCTAGTCATATCAATTTCTGATTTGGGATTGGGATTGAAGAGTAAGACTTTTTATAAATACCAAGACTAAAAAACCTGGTTTCTCGATGGGGAATGAAACTACACAGAAACTTAGTTTCTGAGCCGTCAACGCAACTTAGGTTAATCCCATCATAAGAGAATCCAGATGAGTCCGCCTATGATCAAGACAAGGATTAAACCATAGATGGTTTTTTGGACGCGTCCGAGGAGGGGTTTGACTTGATAATTAAGAATAAGTTGGTCTTGGGCGATAAATTCTGGAGTTTTTGTCCAGGTTTGACCATCATACCAACCAGATTCTTCATAAACGATGGTGGTATTTAAGAGGCGCGATCGTACATAATACCATCCCAAGAAAAGCCTCAATAGGACTAATCCTAAGAGAAAACAGGCACCGGCTCCCGCGCTAAGGATAAATTTACCCGGATATTTCAGGGGGGGAAAACTAGCCGCCGCGATCGGACCGACTATTAACCAACTTCCACCCCAGATCCAAAGGAGTTTTCCCAGATATCGAGGCCATTCCAACAACACCCAACTAAAGAACCAAGATTCTTTCAATTCTTGGTACTCATTAATGGGACGTTGTTCTGGTGGAACAGGACAGACTGACACGCAAACCCTCCCAATTTTAATTGCTTGTGAGGAATCTGGACAGATCGACGCGTTCTGCATGACCCCAGAATGCCTCTAAATTATAAAATTCCCGCTCTCTTGGGGTGAAAATATGGACAATGACATCGCCATAGTCCATTAATAGCCAATGTCCCTCTGTTTGACCTTCCACCCGTAGGGGGAGTCGTTCTAGTTCTTCTTCTGTTTGAGACGCGATCGCGTTAGAAATAGCGCGGACTTGGACATGGGAAAAACCTGTCACCATGACAAAATAATCAGCCAAATAGGAGACATCGCTAACTCGCAACAAGACGATATTACCACCTTTGCGGTCTGACGCGGCTTGAATGATCGTTAACGCGAGGTTGTAAGAGTCTGTGTTTGAATCTTCTACCGTGACGGTGGGAGAGTTAGAGGTTAAGGGCATTTGAGTTTGTTCTAACATCAATGTTTTTTGGGGATTAGGGATTGGGGAATCGGGATTGGGGATTAGTGATTGGGCAATGGGAGATGAGTTTTGTTTCGCCTTTGCCGGAGCCTGGGCCTTTGCCGAATGCTTTAGATTTCTCTAAAGCCCAATTACGGGTAAGGATGGTGCGGGGGTGAATTAAAACGCGTTTATCAAGTAAATATTTGACGGAATAATCACAAGTATGCCACAGGGCTGTATAGAGATTTTCATAACTCAGGGCTCGGAGGGTTTGTAATTCCGGTGTATCGCCGCGACTGGGTTCGAGACAGTCCGCGATAAATACCACACAACTGAGGGGACTCATTCCGGGTTGTCCTAATGTATGATGCGCGATCGCGTCTAATATTTCTCGATCATAGACGGCAAACTCATCTCTGGCGACGATCGCGCTGACATCCGCGTGCAGAAGATGAGGAGTCGTCTCTAAGATCGAGTCTAACTCCAATCCTTCGGCCTTGGCCTTATCCAAAAGCAAAGACGACTTAAAATATTTTGCTAAATCGTGCATTAATCCCGCGTACGCGGCTTTGATCGGATCTAACCCATAATGATGTGCTAACTGGGCGGCCATCTGTTCCACCCCTAAAATATGTTGGACACGCGAGGGGGGAACATGATCCGATAACCAAGCTAAGATCCTGTCACGTGAGGAAACGAAGGGCAAAGACTGGGGCATAGGCAAAGGACTATTCCTGAGCATCAAGAAATTATCCCTATTTTAAACGTTTAATGAGTAATAGACAATTGCGCTGATCTTCGAGGCGAGTATAATACACCTCGTCCATAAGTTTATACATTAAAAAAAGCCCTCTACCATTTGTACTCTCAACGGGAATCAGGCCCGCGCGTAAAATCCAGTGGAGTCTGTGCTTAAAATTAAAGATTACTCCTCGATCCCAAATTCTGATCTCTAACTTATGAGTAAAAATTTTTAACTCTAATTCAATAGGAGTCGTTTCCGGTAATGATTTGTGGGCATGATCAATCACATTCGTAAACCCTTCTGTTAAAGCTAATTTACATTGCCATTGAATATTATCGGAAATCCGGGTTTGAGTGAATTGTTCAAACCATTGCCAAACCACGGTTAAGGACTCGCGATCGGTTGGGACTTGGAGACTTGTTGTTTGTCTTAGTTCATCATCATTCATTGCCTACATTGCACCACTGTTTTTATTAAACAGGATGAAGATGGTTTTGAGAATTAGTTTAATGTCGTACCAGAGACTCCAGTTTTCCTGATATTTTAAATCTAAGCGAATGACATCTTCAAAATTTTTGACTTGAGAGCGTCCATTCACTTGCCATTCTCCAGTCATCCCTGGTTTGACATCTAAACGCTGCCATTGGGGAATCTCATAGCGTTCCACTTCATCGGGAGTCGGAGGACGAGTTCCGACTAAACTCATTTCGCCTTTAAGTACATTCCAAAATTGGGGTAATTCATCAATACTACTACGTCTGAGAAACCGCCCAACCCGCGTCACCCGTGGATCATTATCGTTCTTAAATATGGCCCCTTCAGCTTGGTTTTGCACTTGGGCTTTTAAGGCCTCCGCATTAACACACATGGAACGGAATTTCCAGATGCGAAAATGTTTTCCCATCCAACCGCAACGAATTTGCCCGAAAAATATCGGGCCCGGATCGTCTAATTCGATCGCGATAAAAACCAATGGAAATATCATCGCGGTAATGGCTAATCCCACGATCGCGCCCACAATATCCATTAAGCGCTTTACCCAAGAATGAATCGAGGGGTGAGTCATCGGTAATTGATTGCTATCAATATGATCGTGGGAAGATGGAGGTGTCTGCGATGATTCAAAGGTTAATACTTGATCTAAACTGGTGAGTTCAAAAACCGCCATTACCTGAGAGTTGACACCTCTGAGAATTAAATTACTGCCATTTTGACGAGCCATTTTGAGATTACTGATCAGAGCCCCTATGCCACTACTATCAATAAAGGTGGTTTGACTAAAATCAAAAATCACTGTTGGTGGGATGCTACTTCCAGAGAAAAGTTGCTGAGTGGTGCGTTTAAATGTTAAAGCCTCAAGCACACTTAAGCGTGAAGGCAAAAGCACCAAGGGAATTTCGCCCACATAAGTTACCTGGAATTGTGCCTCTGGGATAGGATTGATCATGAAGACCTGATTTTAATTCCTGTGTTGATCTGCCAAGTCGAAGAAACCTAGAAAATTAATTAATTTATTAATTTATTAATTAATTCAGTCAATAATTGGGGCATCAGGGCGAGTCGCTGAGGAATTTGCCTCACGGCAATTTCCCTCTCAATATTTGAGCCTGAGCTACTTTCCCTATTGATTTAGAGGTTGTAGATGTCTTCTGATTGACTACTCGGAATAGTTGATGTGTCACCCTTCATTTTCGATTTTGCCTTAGCTGCACTGCGTTTGAGCCCCTGGAGTCGTGCTTCAAATTTTGCCCTTTGTCTCTTTTTGGGCGTTTGTTCGATCAGGGTTTTTAAGGCACTCCCTAGGCTTTTATACGCGTTGGGCAGACTATAACCAAATCTCGTCGCCAGCGCGATCGCTTTTTCATCAGCTTCTATGGCTTCTTTTAAAGTTTTCTCGCCATTATTCTTCTGATAAAGCCGCCAACCGGAAACACCGCATAAAGCTAAGGCTAAAAGTAATAATAACCCATCCTGCACCCATAATTCTCCGACGGCTCCCCCTAAACCTATGGCTAAAGCGGCCATTTCCCAGCCATCTCTAGGAATTGTATCATTTTGAACACGGGCAACTTCATGCCAAAACAGCAAGTTTCGCTGATCCATTGCCAATTGTTCCCAGCGCACTAAGTCAATTTGAATCTCTACCTGATCTTTGCCAATTTCTTCGCTACGAATCAGAGGCGGATTCACTTCAATTGTTTTTTCCACTGTTACCCAGCTTTGTAATTCGGGTGGCAGTATGCCCTTGAGTCGTCGTAATTCGCTCATTTCGGCTCTAGCAGTGGAGGTTGCATAGGATGTCATAACGCTCCTGCCTTAAGGATGTTTCTTTTCTTTTGCAGTATATCGCGTTCTGGAGCAAAATTACTTTAAATCCCTTTTAAGAGGGGCTCAATCACTTTTCGTAATTCTAACCAGGTGGGTAATACTTCTGGGGGGGTAGTAACTCCTCTCTGTATTACCACTGTGCCATCTATCACTGAGATCACTCCATAAGTTCCCGCGACTATCGCCTGATCAATAAATGGGATGATTTTTTCTATTCTTTCTCTGTCAACGGGCGCGACTAATTCGGGTTGTCGTAATTGCCATATATCCACTACTGCATAGTCTATATCTTTGATTTTACCTTCATCGTTGATATATTGCATCGCGGTTAATCGCAAAATCGCTCGCCGATTTGATAGATGCGGTACTATATATGCTGTCGTGGAAACACTTGCCTCCGGTGCAATGAGCGCGATCGATTTCTTTAAATTAATCGCGTGTTCCCATTGTTGATTTAATGATACATATACCCAGGGCTGAATCGAATGGGGAATCAGAAAATATAAGGCTCTATTGGGATTCGATGTTAACATAAAAAATAAGGATAACCCGATACATCCTACCCAAAGTCTTTTCACTTTGGGTTGAAATTTATCCCCATTTTCTGCCCACCACAAAATCGCACCATAAAAAATTACTGGCACAACACTTAATGTATAACGACTATTAATAGATAAGGCGAGGGGATTGTTAAGTTGTAGAAAAATTACTAAAAAAGGAAATAGGGACATGATCCACCCCTGCCAAGAAAATGCGGGAACAAAAGCTAAGGGCAACCCTTGACCTAATAAATATCTGATTCTTTTATCTAAGTTTGTGAAAAACACCTCTAATATGATTTGAGGTTGACTAATAATCGCCCATAATAGCTCTAAAGTCGATGGATGCTCTGATTTGACAAATTTACTAAAATAAGAGGCTAAATACAACCGTGAACTATCCGGCGAAAAAAGAGGCATAATGAAATTAGTAATTATGGCAACCGCTCCGAAGCTAATGGTACATAATGCTAATCCTAAACGGGGATAACGACGACTCAATACTAAATATAAACCGATTCCAAATAAGGTAATTCCTGTGTCTTCTCGCACTCCTAATGTTAACGCGACTAACACCCAAAACCACCCCCACTTTTTCTTTTCTAATGCTAAAAGTAAACTAAATATCAATAGGGGAATTTGACAATGTTCATAAAAATTATCTAGGGTTGGTCCGATCACCGCGTTCGCACCATAATAACTCGCGACTATCATTACAGATAGGGGTATTGAGAGATAATGTCTCGCGAGGGGATATAATATTAACCCCGCGACGGTAATTAAGATTACTTGTAAAATTATCAGGGTAACGGCAGAGGGAAATAGGGCATAAAGGGGCATCCATAATAAAAAATCTATGACAAAATGTTGTCCTAAATGAATATAATTAACTAAGGGTAATTTGTGATCAATAATATGATCACTCGACGCAACTGAAGATAAGGAACTTTGGAATAATTTTCCGTGAATACTATTCCAAAATACTTGATCAAATAAGCCATGATCATAAGTAGCTCCAAAGCTATAATAACGATTTAAGGCAAGGGCTAACAAGAGCACAAAAAAAATACTCCCCAGGATTAATACTTGTTTAAATCCGGGTTTATCTTGAAAAAACGTCAAGGTTTTTTTTAACATAATTCTAGTTATTTAAAGATTTACATCACCGAGGGATCAGAAACCGGGTTTCTTAACATTTTATCATCTTCTAGGAAGAGCTTAAGGCAGAAACCCGGTTTCTTGACACTTTGTCATCTCAGGAATGTCTCAAGTCAGAAACCGGGTTTCTTAACTTAATTTTCTCATTTTGACTAATATCTTAAGCCAGAAACCGGGTTTCTTTGCCTAAGTTGGGTTTCCTAAGCATTATCTAAACCTCTTTGGAATTGCGAAATCGTGATAAAATCACCTTGAGTTTTCAGCCAAGTTAAATAGGTTTCTAATTTGTGTAACATTTTCACCCCGGAGTCTTTTTTGATGTAATAGGGAAGGGCAAACTGGGAAATATCGGTAAATTCCCAAGGATGAAAATAGAGATTGAGATAAGAATCATGTTTGATAGTCACAGAGGAGGCAAATTTAATTAAGAATAAAGGGAAATTTTTCAAGCTTAACCAAAATAAGGGGAAACGAATTAAGGGGGTGACAGAAACGGGTAAATTCAGTAATCGATCGCGATAGTAAAAAGTCCTCGGTTTCAGGAAATTATTATATCTTCCGGGGAGATAAGTCGGATTCATCGAAGAGTTATAAAGATAACCAGCTCGTTGTATTTCAATATCTTTAATGGGTTTGAGTCTGGCCATTCTAAAACCGTAAATGGGTGAGCCTGTTATTTTTTCTAAAGTCTGTTTAGACAGACTTAAATCTTCTAGGGAAAATTGGGAATGATAAAAACCATGAGACGCGATTTCATGGTGTTGAGAAAGTGCTTTAATTAGCTTTTGATGATGTAACGCGAAATTTGCCGTTACAAAAAAAGTAACTCGAATGTTGAGTCGTTCCAAAAGTTCTATGATATTTAATAAACCTAGACGTGAAATGGAGAATTTAACAGAGTCATTTAAAGTTTGACCATATTCTTCGGGTAAATCAAATTCTTCCAGATCAAAACTTAATAAAATCACCTTATTCATAATATTTCATCAAATCATTGTAACGAATTTTTAGCAAACATCCAAACATTTTGATAGAGTCTTTAATCAGGTTAACCGTTGATTTTTTGGAAATATGATCTTCGGCGACTCTCGCGGGTATTTCACCGATGCTATATCCTTTCTTTTTCGCCAGATAAATAAGTTCAGCATCAAAGGAAAATCCGGTTATTGTTTGTCGGATAAATAACTCTTTCGCAACTTCTTTTCTAAATCCCTTTAATCCCGCTTGCATATCTTTGTATCTTAAATTTAAGATTTTTCGGGTTAACCAATTAAAGCCTTTTCCCAAAATTTTACGAGTGAGAGTCAGATTTCTAAAATTAGCGCGATCTAGATTTCTACATCCGATCACCATATCATAAATTTCTAGGGCGGAAATAAGCATTTTCAAATGTTCTAAGGAATAGGCTAAATCACCATCCATAAAGCAAATATAATCCGCGTCTAACTGCAACGCGGCTTTTTGAATCGCGCCCCCTTTCCCTTGACGATAGGGATAGGAAATTATATCAATGGGATGATACGTAACCGCGTTAATTTTTCTTTCTAAGATTTCTTTTGTCTGATCCGTTGAGCCATCATTGACAAAGAAAAAATGATACTGGGGATTTTTTTGACAAAATAAAAAAATCTCATCAAATGTATTTTCAATACATTTAGCTTCATTATAAACGGGCAAAAGTATGGCAATTTTCATCAGTTTTGATGAATGTTTATCTCTCTGAATAATGCTACTGTTTAATGCAGGATTATTATGGTCAAAAGTGGAAGAATATGGTGTCATAGAATCCGAAAAATAATAAAATATTGTCCTACTATATCACTGACGCATTAAATAGTAAATCAGAAAAGTGACAAGGGAGAAAAAATCAGCTAAAATAAACCCAGTTTCTTGGTGTTATTTCAGCCGTTGGACCAGATACGATCGCGTCTAACTATCATCTCCAACGAGATAGGGAAAAAGGGGGTTTCTGAATCTAACTAGCAACCCAAGTGAAAGAGCAAGATAGATTTTAGCAGATTGCTCTTATTATTGTATCCCAGGGGGGTAAAATAATGGATGCACGATCGCGTTCCAGTGGATGAGCCCACGGTTGAGTAAACCCAAGGGAGAAGCCCACTCCGGTATAAGCTCCCCTCATACTACTCTAACATGGAGTTGCCCTAATGACTTTTTTGATTAATAAATTATCAATGCTGTTCCCCCTTAATCGGATGCTACGAAAAAATAAAATCTTGAGTTTTTTATTAATTTTTACGATCACTTTAATAGGATTTAATCTTATCTTAAAGATATTAACGGTAGAAATTCCTGTCTATGGATTTCACGATATTATCAATCTGGAAAATCCCCAAGAGAACCCCCCCCGACGACAATCCTTTTCCACAGACTATACGCAACAAGATTTCGCGGCTTTTTTAGACTCGTTATTGCGAGATAACTATTGGTTTATGACGACTCAAGATATCTATGATTATTTTTTAAGTCCTCAAAAAAAGCCTATTCCAAAAGAACATCAGAAACAAAAGAAAGTAATGATTACCTTTGATGATGGTTATGAAAGTATCCATACTCATGTCTTACCCGTTTTAGAGAGACTACAAAAAAAATATCACAAAAAAGCCAAGGTTGTCCTCTTTATCAATCCCGCGTTTTTAGGGAAACATGGGGTAGTTTTACCTAAAGTAAGTTGTTCCGAATTAAAAAAAGGTTATCAAGAAGGTTTTTATGATATTCAATCTCATGGATTAAATCACGAAAATTTAACTAAAATCTCGCTAAAAACTTTGGAAAAAGAACTCTCTGAAGCTCAAAAACAATTAAAAAAATGCCTTCAGGGGTTAGATAAAAACAACACAGTTGGGACTCATCTTGCTTATCCCTTTGGTGCCGTTAATCCTCAAGTCGTCAAAACAGTTTCCCGTTACTATTTATCAGGATACTTGTATAATAGTAAAATGTTAAAACTCTGGTGGCGAACTAATCGGTATTATCTCCCCCGCTTTACTCCTAATCGTTACCAATCTGTGCGTCAATTACTTTCACAAACATCAGGAGGATTGTTTTAACTTAATGGTGCTAGAAACCCGGTTTCTTCCTACAGTATTGAGAAATAAACCCAGGATTTATCTTACAATACCAACGATAAAACGCCGAAAATCCGTGGTGTGTAGGGGCGGTGCCCCCGTGCCCGCCCGAAAGAAGGCGAAGGTATTGATCTTAGAAAAATGGTTTATTCGGGGCAGTTTTACTACGGCTAAAAATTAACAGAAATTAAGGAGTAATATGGAAAGTCAAAGTGTAGGAAATGAAACCATTATCACGAATCAGACAGTATTACAGGAAGTGAAAATAACTAAACGTGCCGATGCCTTAGATGCACTTAGAGGAATTGCCGTTTTAGCAATGGTATTATCGGGGACTATTGCACCGAAAATATTACCCGCGTGGATGTATCATGCACAACTTCCACCTCCTACCCATGACTTTAATCCGAAATTACCGGGCTTAACTTGGGTTGATTTAGTTTTTCCCTTTTTCTTATTTGCAATGGGGGCAGCAATTCCCTTAGCCTTATCTCGTCGTATTGCCAAAGGATGGGATACCAAACAAATTTTACTCGGTATTTTACAAAGGGGATTTTTATTAGTGGCTTTTGCCATTTTACTGGAACATTTGCGCCCAACTGTCATCGATCCTAATGATGATCAAAATTGGGAAAAATGGTGGTACGCGTTAAAGGGATTTGTCATTATTTGTTTCATGTTTGTGCGTTTGCCTGATTTTTTGCCTCGTTGGATACGACAAAGTTTAACAATTGCGGCTTGGATTATTGGACTTTATTTTATTCGTGGCATAACTTATCCTGATGGAGTGGGTTTATCTTTAAAACGCAGTGATATTATCTTGATGGTTTTGGCCAATATGGCTATCATTGGTTCAATTCTCTGGTATTATACTCGGTCAAATTTGTGGTTAAGAGTGGGATTTTTGGGATTATTATTTGCCCTGAAATTGTCCGCGGGTGTGGAAGGATGGGTAAAGGGAATATGGTTAGCTAAATTTGAGATTAATTGGCCTTTTATACTGGATTCAAGTTGGATATTTAACTCAGATTTTTTCAAGTATTTATTTATTGTGATTCCAGGGACGATCGCGGGGGATTTAATTTATCATTGGTTGGAAGCGAGACAGGAGGAGGGGGGTAGTCAAAATTACTGGAAACCCCAACGATTTTTGATTATTACAATGGTGATGTTTGCCCTCAATGGGGTTGTCTTAATTGGTTTACAGGGTAGATATGTCGTCCCCACAATTTTAGCTGTTTTAGGGATAGGTTTAATCGGGTTCATTTTTTGTCAAAATCCCCGTAGTGTCACCGAGAAATTTATTCATAATCTTTATCAATGGGGGTTTTATTGGTTGATTTTGGGGTTATGTTTTGAACCATATCAGGGGGGAATTAAGAAAGATCCCGCGACGATGAGTTATTTGTTTATCACCACGGGACTCGCGATCGCGTTTCTGATTGGTTTAACAATATTAATGGAGGTATTTCCCTTAAAACCGTTCTTTTTCTTCTTTATTGATAATGGGATTAACCCCATGTTAGGATATATGCTATTTGCCAATTTAATCTGGCCAATTTTGATTTTAAATGACTGGGAAAAGACAATTATTGAGATGACATCGGTTAATCCCATTAAAGGATTTTTGAGGGGATTTGTTTATACCTTTGTCTTAGGGTGTTTGGTGAGTCTATTAACCCGATTAAAATTCATTTTAAAAACTTGATCATACTAGACTTAAAAAAAGAACTATAGAAACCGGGTTTCTTAATCAAAAATCGTCATTTACCACAACAGATAACGGTGAGAAACCCGGTTTCTTTCTTTTGTACTAATTGGGTGAAAATAATTCTACATCAAATCCGGCATTTTTGAGACGATTAAGAGTATTTGTCGCATTTTGCACCCAGAAATTTTCGCCAAAGCCTACAAATTGAGATTGATTTCCCGCGATAATTTTTGCACCAACTGGCACTTTGGAATCTTCTGGCTGATGAGAATATTCTTTCAAAATTGCTTTGAGATTATCCATTATTTCGCGATTGTCGATTTCCTGGGGTGTTAATTGTACAATCACAATTTCTGGCACAATGTCTGACATAATTACTGACTTGACACTATCCATTGACTTCATGTCTTCAATAATGATTTGAAAAGAGTCATCCCGTTTATCAATTTTACCATTAATTAAGACAATGGCATTGGCTTCTAATAATTTTTGAACTTGTTCATGGGTTTTCGGGAATATAACCCCTTCTATACGCCCGGTTAAGTCTTCTAATTGGACAATAGCCATGCGATCGCCTTTCTTTGTCGTCACGGGTTTAATACTACTTATCATCGCGACTAACTTCACATTTTTATTCTTTTGTTCGGCGAATTTTTCGATGGGAATAGCATCGGAAACCGGTTTAATTCTCATTACTGTTTTTAGGGGATGTTCCGATACATAAAAGCCTAATAACTCTTTTTCTGACTTTAATTTATCTTGCAAATTAAAATCGGCAACTGGGGGGTGTTTAGGGGCTGATTCATAATTCGTCTGATCGGATTTTTTCTCCTCATTCAGATTAAATAAATCAAACAAATTTCCTTGGCCTGTTTCGCGGTCTTTTTTGCGCTCCTGGGACCATTTCATTACACCATCTAAATCTTTCATTAATTGTTGTCGATTGCCATTGGGTTCTAATTTATCACAGGCTCCACAGAGGATTAATGATTCTAAGGTCCGACGGTTTAGGGTTTGTAAATTTACGCGATCGCATAATTCGGCTAAAGATTTAAAAGACTCCCCTTCCCGTCGTGCTTCTAAAATACCCGCGATCGCGCCTTCCCCGACATTTTTAATCGCAGAAAAACCAAATAATATTTTATCCTGAAGGGGAGTAAAATATACCTCAGAGCGATTAATATCAGGACCTTCTACCATGATATTTGACTGTTTACAATTTTCGATATATTTCTGGACTTTATCTTGATCGCCACTATTAGCAGTCAAGAGAGCCGCCATGTATTCGACAGGATAATTCGCCTTTAAATAGGCCGTTTGATAAGTGACATACGCGTAGGCCATTGAATGGGATTTATTAAAACAGTACTCCGCGAATTGAACCATTTGCTCAAATAACTTTTCCGCCAATTTTTGCGGGACTCCATTTTTGGTTGCACCGTCAATAAAAAGTTCCCTTTGCTTCTGCATTTCTTCTGCTTTCTTTTTACCCATACAGTTGTGGGCAATAAAATCATTGGCAATAAAATTATGAGTTTCGGGAATGCTTAAATCAAAGACTTCTTCTTTGCCTATATACTCAATCTCAATAATTTCATCCCAAAAAACATCCGATTCCGCGATCGCTTTTAATTGGTCATTTTGAAAGGCAATCGCAAAATTTTCTACACGATGACGAGATAGACTACTTAAATACGCGACTAATTTGATTTGAGCATCTGATATTTCACTTTGATTCGTAATAGGGATAGTTTTGGCTAAACCAACGCGATCGCCAATTTGAAAAGACTTTAAGGGTTGCCATCCTAAGAGTGTATAGAAAAGATGATCGTCAGTTGCTTTAATTTTCCGATGCGTTTTCGTGGTAATTTGCCAAATATCCCGAACTCCATTTTGATGAATTTCCGTGATTGCTTGTTGAGTAATTTTTTGAGTATTAAGATTGAGAGAAAAGACTTTTCGACCTAACCAATATTCAGGAGATTGTGCAATTTCTTTTAAGGAAACTAACTTTCCGGTAGCAACATCTACAATTTGCGTAGAGCCACTCAAACAACGGCGAAGAATATCCGCTTGTCCTAAAGAATATCCTGCTAAATCTTGGGCCATTTTCATAATTTGTTCTTGAAAACACAATGTCCCATAGGTTTCTTGCAAAATTGGTTCTAATAATGGATGATCGTATTTAATTTCCTCTCTTCCGTGTTTCCGATTAATAAATAAGGGAATTAAACCCGCGTCTAAAGGCCCAGGACGATATAAAGCTAAAATCGAGGATATATCCTCAATACAAGAAGGTCTTAGTCTTTTAACAATATCAATCATTCCTGATGATTCTAACTGAAAAACTCCCTCTAAATTACCATTTTCTAAGAGTTTATAGGTTTTCTCAATATCGCGGGGAAGTTTCTTTAAATCACCTTTAGCACGAATGGCAATTGCCCTTCTTTCTTCTAAAGGTAACTGATCGGGATTGAAAGGAATATGATGATTTTTTTCAATTAACTGCGCGGTTTCTTGAATAATTGTGAGATTCTTTAGGCCCAAAAAGTCCATTTTTAATAATCCCAGGGCTTCTAAATCTTCCATATAATATTGGCTAATGACAGAGCCATCATTATTGGTTTGTAAGGGAACTATTTCATCTAAGGGTTGTGAAGAAATAACCACTCCCGCGGCGTGAACACCAAAGGTTTTGTTCGTTCCTTCGATGCGAATAGCCATATCTAACCATTGACGGGCTGTAACTTGATCTCCTGTTTCTGCGTTTTCATAAACGTCATTATTGTCATAAGCTTGTTTAAATTCCGGTGCGGGAGTTTTATCGGAAATCATTACTTTTAATTTTTCCGGTTTGCCCCGTGATACAGGAATCATTTTCGCCATATCATCGGCTTTTTTATAGGGAATACCTAATACTCTCGCCACGTCTTTTAATACCGCTTTTGATGTCATGCGGTTAAAGGTAATAATTTGAGAAACGTGATCTTCTCCATATTTTTCTGTGACATATTTAATCATGTCATCCCGTCTTTCGATACAAAAGTCCGTATCAATATCGGGCATAGATTTCCGTTCAGGGTTTAAAAATCTCTCAAATAATAATCCGTGATGTACGGGATCAATATTAGTGATTTTCATAGTATACGCGATCAAAGAACCCGCGGCGGAACCCCGTCCTGGTCCTACGGGAATCCCATTATCTCTGGCATATTTAATATAATCCCAAACGACTAAAAAATAGGTGGAAAATCCCATTTTTTGAATCATTTTGAGTTCATATTCCATCCTTTCTTTGTAGGCGGGTTTGATTTCATCACGGGATTTAGCATTAAAGCGTTCTAAAAGTCCTTTCCATGCCACTTCTTCTACATAAGTATCCGCGGTATGTTCGGGGGGAATGGGATAATTAGGTATGCGTGGCTCGTTGAAAATATCATAGTTTTTCACTTTATCCGCGACTTCTAAGGTATTCGCGATCGCGTCCTTTATCACCTCATCGGGTAAATGATCGCGAAACAATTGTGCCATTTCTTCGGCGGACTTTAAATATTCAGTCCCACTATAACGCATCCGTTTTTCTTCGACAATTAATTTCCCCGTTTGAATACACAATAAAGCATCATGGGCTTCTACATCACTACATAAAACAAAGTGAGAATCATTAGTCGCGACAATTTTAATATCTAATTCCCGTGAAATTTTCACGATTTCGACATTAACAATACGTTCCTCTTGATAACCGTGATCTTGAATTTCTAAATAATAATCATCGCCAAAAATTTCTTTATATTCTTTAGCTACTTCCCTCGCCACATCAGGACGGCCCTGTAAAATTCTTTGGGGAATTTCCCCCCCTAAACAAGCACTGGTAACTATTAATCCTTCGTGATATTCTTTTAATAACTCTTTATTAATGCAAGGACGGGCAAAAATACCTTTTCCTTGGATGCCCTTTAAGTTAGAAATAGTGGTAAGTTTAACTAAATTTTTATAACCTTGAGTATTTTTGGCTAAAACGACTTGATGATATTTTCGATAACGGGCATCCCTTTTTGTAATATCCCCATTAATAATATACATTTCATTACCGATAATGGGTTTAATGTTTTTGCCGCGACAAGTTTTAATTAATTCGATCGCGCCATACATCACACCATGATCCGTGAGCGCGATCGCGGGCATTCCCAACTCTAAAGCACGTTGAATAAGGGGTTGTAATTGAGACGCGCCATCGAGTAAACTATAATCACTGTGAATATGTAAACCAACAAAAGACATGACTTTATTAAAATCGTGGGACAATTGATAAAGAAGGGAATTTTAACATCCCCAGATCGAAAAGACAATGACTGAAGCTAACTTGATAATTTATACCAAGCCTAGAGCATTTTTAGGTATTTCTCAAAATAGCAAATGCACCCGAAGAAAGACGAAATGATGAGACATTTTCTCTGGTGAACACCGAGAATGGAGGAACACAATCTTATCTCTATCAAGACAACCCTCAACTGATAAGAGATTGGATTTCATCCATTAAATTAAAGGTCGAAAATAAATCAGTAGATTTCTTCTTTGGACTCATTTTTTCTTCTAAATTAAAGGGTTCACCATAATCCGAAATTCTAATCTCAATACGACTAGGAAACACAATGGCTTCTAGGGTGATGGGAGTTTCCATCGGTAAGTCTTTATGGGCATGGCGCACAGCATTTGTAAACCCCTCCCCAAGAGCTAATCTACATTTCCACCAAACCGCTTTGGGAATTTTTAATGTCTCTAATTGATCAAACCATTCTAAAACTTTGGCTAACGCATTCAAATCAGTATTCACTTGCAACTGAATTTTGTAAGCAGACACGGGAGTATTTTCGCCGCCATCCGTTTTTCCTTTCAACCAGTTAAAGCCCGTGACAGAATCAATCAAATGCTCTAACATACCATTGGTGGGAGTCCCAGAGATAGCATTTGTATCTGTCTCTGTAAAATTTTTAGCAATGAGCAGACAATTTTGTTTCTCCGATATTCGTGTATAAGTGAGTTCATCTGCTATCTGCGACATGAGATTGATCCCCATCCCGCCTTCAGGAAGTTCATCGATATTCAACATATTCACTACTCCTAATCCTTGGGTGTTCCCTTTTTTCGGGTTTATAATAAAATAATCACTTTTAGATTGTGACTCTCAAGGGACATTTTTTATAAGGATCTTAACACAACAAGGAATGAGATTTTGGTTTTCTGGGAAAAACACAATCTCATTCCGGGGTATCGAGAGTAAGGAAAAAGGGAATCTTATTCTATTTTAGGCTCCTGTGGCTTTCTTTCCCATAGTCCAAGATAGAAAAATGGGTAAGGAGATACATATTGCCCCATTAATCAGTGCCAGTAACACACCATTGATGAAATCTGTATTCATTTTGGACCTCCTGGTGACAATCAATGTTTTCTTATTGATTTGTATTATGGCATCAATTTCCTGAAATGCTATCCTATCAAGGGTTTGAATTATTTTTATCTCTGATAAGATTTGCTAATAAGCATTTTTACTTATTGAGCCAGACTTGTTCCAGAAATTCGCGTACTCTGTGGAGATAGTCATCACCCGCGACGCTGGCGAGGTTATTATGATTGGCTCCGGGTACAATGTATAATTGTTTGGGTTCGGGTGCTTGGGCAAATAGTCTTTCACTCATATAAAAAGGCACAACTTCATCGGCTGCACCATGAATAAAAAAAAGTGGTGTTTTTAACAGATGAAGTTTACTAATAGAATCAAAGCGTTGATGTAATATCATATTTATGGGAAATATCCAATAACGTCTGAGATAATTAGTCATTTCCAGAAGGGAAGTAAAGGAACCTTCGATAATTACTCCACCAATATTTTGATATTTTGATGCTAAATTAATCCCGATCGCGCCTCCTAAAGAATGACCATAAATAATAATATTTTCGGGAGCAATACCTTTTTCTTGGACTAAATAATTAAAGGCGATTTCTGTATCTTGATAAACCTGTAATTCTGTGGGAAATTTCCCTGTACTTTTGCCAAAACCCCGATAGTCAATTAAAAATACCGATAAACCTAAATTGTAAAATCTCAGTCCATGATTAAGATTCGCACTAATATTAGAACCATTACCATGTAAATACAATAAAACTCCCCCAGGCTTGGCCAGATTTTGTTGCTCGTCCCCGGATTTAATGGTTAAATTTCTATTAATTACCCCAGATTCCCCAGATTTTTCCTGTAGGGTTTGGGAAGGATTATCTCTGGGTATCCACCACCCATGTATCGTTTCACTTTTTCCTTTTTGAGTGGAGACAGAGATATAGACATCCTCATAGTAAATTTGAAAATCATCGGGAGTTATGGTAATTTCCCGTTTCGGAAAAAAGATAAACCGGGCCTGCGCGATCCACAGATAAAAACACGCGAAAATATAGATTATCACGAGAGTCGGTAACAGGTAATAAGTAATAGCTAAAAGGTGATTAAACATAATTATTAATAGTTAATGACTGTATCAGAAACCCGGTTTTTTTACAGTTTTTTGTCATTTCCAGCAAGAGTCTGGGCGAGAAACCGGGTTTCTTTACTCGTTTTGTCATTTCTCACAAGGTATCGGCGAGAAACCCGGTTTCTTTACCCGTTTTTGTCGTTTCAATCAAGAGTCAAGGCGAGAAACCGGGTTTCTTTACGGTTTTTTGTCATTTCTCACAAGGTATCAGTGAGAAACCCGGTTTCTGCAAGCAAGAGTCGGGGCGAGAAGCCTGGTTAGAGGAAAACAATTAAGCCAATTTGGGAAACCGTAGATTCCATTGTGTTGCTTGCTCATAGGCATAAGCTACTTCTAATAAGCGAGATTCTTGCAAGACTCGACCGATTAATTGTAACCCAATGGGAAGACCTTTTTCATCATAACCACAGGGGATACTCATACCCGGTAAACCTGCTAAATTAACGGGAATTGTCATTAAATCTCCTAAATACATACTTAGAGGATCTTCTGTTTTTTCTCCAGCTTTAAACGCGGTTGTTGGTGCGGTGGGACATACTAAAACATCCACTTGGGCAAAGGCGCGATCGAAGTCTTCTTTAATTAAGGTTCGTACCTTTTGAGCCTTGAGATAATAAGCATCATAATAACCCGCGGATAAGGCATAAGTTCCCACCATGATCCGACGTTTAACTTCTGTGCCGAAACCCTGTGCTCTGGTTTTGCCATACATCTCTAAAAGATTATCGGCATCTTCAGAACGGAAACCGTATTTAACACCATCATAACGTGCTAAATTCGCCGAAGCTTCTGAAGGTGCAATAATGTAATAAGTGGGCAAACCGTAACGGAATCTCGGACAGGAAACTACGGAAATTTCTGCACCTAATTCTTGTAATAATTCGACCGCGGTGGTAACTGCGGCTTCCACGGTGGGATCTAACCCTTCCCCAAAGGTTTCTTTAATAACTCCTATGCGTAATTGCCCTCTGGCTTTTAAGTTTGGTTTCAGACTTTTTGCGTAGTCGGGAATGGGGACATTTAAACTGGTAGAATCTTTGGGATCGTAACCCGCGATCGCGCTCAATAAAATCGCGGTATCTTCCACACTACGACCAAAGGGGCCAATTTGGTCTAAGGAGGACGCGTAGGCCACCAAACCATAACGAGAGACTAACCCATAAGTAGGTTTAAGACCAATAACACCGCAAAAAGACGCGGGTTGACGAATAGAGCCTCCGGTATCGGAACCCAACGCGACGACACATTCACCCGCGGCGACGGCGGCGGCCGAACCTCCAGAGGAACCACCGGGTACGCGCTCCAAGTCCCAGGGATTCCGGGTAAGTTGATACGCGGAGTTTTCCGTAGAGCTCCCCATCGCAAATTCGTCCATATTGGTTTTACCCACCAAAACGGCACCCGCGTCGGCTAATTTGGTGGTGACGGTTGACTCGTAGGGGGGGATAAAATTTTCTAAGATGCGCGATCCACAGGTGGTGCGGATACCCTCAGTACACATATTGTCTTTAATCGCGATGGGGATGCCTGCTAAGGGGCCGATTTCTTCCCCTTGGGCAATTTTGGCATCGACTTCGCGGGCTTGTTGTAAAGCTTTTTCGGGTGTCACTGTGAGAAAGCTTTTGAGTTTGGGTTCTAATTGAGAAATGTGGTCTAATGCTTCTTGGGCTATTTCGACCGCGGTACGTTCTTTCTTGATTAGTTGTTGGTGTAATTCGCGGATGGATGCCATATCTATAACCTTTATCTGTATTTGATTCGCGTTTAGTCTTTTAGTCACTATAACTTTCAATGGCACTGGCCTATCAATTGGGACTCGTAACTAAAAGGCAGTTTAAAGGACTTTAGTGGACATACTTGAGATTATGGATGGAGGTTGCTACCATAAAGAGTGTTGTTGCGACAAAAAATGTTATGCAATATGTCACACCACGAGAAGCCGCAAACACTTTGGGAGTTAGTACCCGAACC
>JBEDKD010000017.1:0-3180 GCA_041172365.1 Cyanobacteriota bacterium
CCTTATAAACGGTTGTTAGATATTTATGTTTCTCAGTTTTTTGGAGTGAAACAAGCGGATAATTTTTTGCGTGTGCATGGCACGAATGCGATTACCCCTAATCCTAAGAAAATGAGTAAGGAAGATAAAGCTGTTTATGAGGAAGCGCGAAAAATTAGTGAAGAAAAGCGATTTTTTCATTGGGATTTGGAGTTTCCAGAGGTGTTTATTGATTTGGAAAATGCCAGTTGGAATGAGAATGCAGGGTTTGATGTAGTAGTGGGAAATCCACCTTGGGGCGGTGAATTCTCAGTAGAGGAAAAGAATTTTCTGCGAAATTATTACAAAATCAATAATTCATCTAATATTGATTCATACTCTGTGTTGACAAAATTAGCCGTTAAAAGAACAACTAAGAAGGGAATTTGTGGTTATATCATACCTGACACTCTTTTGCGTAAAGATGATCTAGAATATTTACGAAAGTTTTTGATTGTTGAAACTGAAATATTAGAGCTTATTGAAACTGGGCCTTTATTTAAAGAAGTCAGAGATACTTGGTGTTTAATCATTTTTCTTTCTCATAAGCAACCATCAAAATATCACAGAATTAGACATAAACAAATCAGTAGATTTATTGTTTCTGTGGAAGAAAGATTAGAAACATTTAGCCATGAGGCTTGGTCAAAACAATCACAGACTGCTCAGATTTATTGGCAAAATCGACCAAATTTAGTAATAGGTTACTACTCATCAAGAAAAGATCAAAAGGCAATAAAATCTATTGAGCGCAAGTCTTTACCTCTTAAGGATCATTCTTTTAAATTCAGTATATCTAGGGGAGAAGAAGGTAGTAAATTCAAGCTAAAACAAGATCCAAGTAGCAATTTTTGGATGGTAACTCCAGAAAATGTAGAAAGATATTGTATTGATGAGGGAATAAAAGTTTCAGAAAATTCTCTGACATCTAATAAGTTACAAAAATACTATCGGCATCCCAAAATATGGATAATTCGCATTCAAAAAATGCGTTGGTTTCAGCGGATAGTATCCACATTTGATAAAAGAGATAATTCAGCAAGTATGAAGACACTGCAAGTTATTATTTCAGAGTCTGACAACATCAATAATTTACTCTTTTTGTCTTCTTTGATCAGTTCTAAATTAATTAATTTTTGGTGTTCAGATTATTTAGTTGACGATATGAATCAATCATATATTGAGAGAATTCCTATTCGTGAAATTAACTTCACTACATCACCCGATCGCGTCCAACAAGCCCTAGATAACACGATCGCGCTCTATCATCAATATCAAAAAAATGGCAATATTGACCCAATCTTATCCCAAGTCGATCATCACCTGAGCCAACAACCGGAAGAAGCGGACGTAATCCACGATTTATTAGCCTATCTCGCGGAACAAATGATTGCACTCAACCAACAAAAACAAACCGAAATCAAAAGCTTTTTACAATGGCTAGAACGTTTTATCGGTTGCCCCATTGACACCCTCACTAACAAATCAAAAATACAGAATTACTTAGGAGACTATAACAAAGACGAACCCCATCTCAATTTTGAGGAATTAATCGAAGTGCTGAAGAAAAACAAAAAGAAACTGAAAATAGATCCCGTAGCGCGAAAAGATCAGCAAACCTTAGAAACGGAATATCAAGCCAGTTTAGACACCTTACTGCCGATTAAAACGCAACTGATGACCTGTGATAAACTGATAGATAGCATTGTCTATAAACTCTATGGATTAACCGAGGAGGAAATTGCTATTGTCGAGAATAAATCAAACTGACTTAATTTTTTGAGGAAAAGCAAAATGTCAATCACTAAAGAAAAGCTACAACAAGAAATCGAGCAATTTAATGATGAGCAATTGCAGCAAATTGCCGAATTTATCGAATTTATCAAATTTCGCAGTAGATTCCATCAAAAAGCCGTTGATATGCACAAATTTGCCACTCTTTATCAAGAATTTGCCCAAGAAGATCAAGAACTTGCCGAAGAGGGAATGTCAGACTACATTGGGCAACTACAAAAAGAGGATCAAGTATGACGATTAAGCGTGGGGAAGTTTGGTTAGCAAGCCTTGATCCCGTTCAGGGTTCAGAACAGGCTGGTACTCGTCCCGTAATTATTTTTCAAGAAAATACCCTATCTCAATTTACCACAACTATGATTACAATTCCTCTGACTAGCAATTTGCGCCCGCCTCACTTCCTACTTGTATTAAAATATCGAGTGGTGAAGGAGGATTGAATCAAGATTCTGTTGCTCTCTGTCATCAAATCCGGGTTCTTGATAAGACTAGACTCACTAAGAAATTAGGACAACTAGAATCGGAAACAATTTCATTTTTAGAAACTACTATACTGTTTACCCTAGGTTACTCAATGGAATAGAATTTTTTATCAACTATAGGGTTGGACTTAGGAGAAAATTGTGCAGTTAAAAAAAGGACTCATGGCAGAGGGGCAAAAACTAAATAAACCGCTATTTTCACAACATTATCTGGAGCATGAGATTCAGGGATGTTTAGAATGGCAAGAAAATATCACTCAGGGGTTTGACAAATTACAAAAGCTTTATCTGTCTCAGAAAGATTGGTTGCCAAAGCTAAATGAAAATCAAACCGATGATGTATTTATTAAACCCGCGTTGGATATTCTCGGATTTAGTTACATTCCCCTGGTGACGACTCGTGGTAAGGGCCGGGTACAACGTCCTGATTATGCCCTGTTTAACAACGATCGCGATCGCGATTCTGCCTATCCTTTACAAGAGAATGAAACCGCGTTTTATCAACGGGTGAGCGCGATCGTGGAAGCCAAATATTGGGAACGTCCCTTAAGCCAAGTTTCTGCTAACGATAAACGAGATATTTATAAGAATGAAAACCCCTCCTTTCAAATTGCCAGTTATCTCACAGGTACGGGAGTAGATTGGGGAATTTTAACCAATGGGAAAGAATGGCGACTTTATTATCGACAAGCCTCTTGCACCGCGACGGAGTTTTATCCCGTGGATTTAGTGGAACTTTTAGAAGCAGAAAATTTAGAAAAGTTCAAATATTTTTGGTTATTCTTTCGCAAAGAAGCCTTAATTAAAGATACCCAAGGACGTAATTTTTTAGAGCGAGTACGGGAAGGGAGTACAACTTACGCGACGCGAGTAGGAAATGAGTTAA
>JBEDKD010000018.1:0-17316 GCA_041172365.1 Cyanobacteriota bacterium
AAAGAATTCTTTAATTTGATGAAGGATCTATTTTTTAATCCTAAACAAGAGCAAGAGCCTGATTTATCACAGATATTAGAATTTATAGAGAATCAGATTGTTTTAAAGCAGTATCCGATTAAGCGTTATTCTTGGCCATCGTCTCGTCGGACGAAAACTCTTAATAATTTGTTTGAAATTTTATCGAATCAGACCGCTCCCGAAGAGGTTAAATATTTGTGTTTGTCCTTCATTGAAAAAGTAAAAATAGTTGATTTAATGAAGAAAACACTGATCCATAAAGATCTCTATTCTCATCGTTTAATGTTTGAGTGTTTACTTTGGGGGATTTTTATTATTGAAGAGAATAATGGAGATTTATCTAAGCTAAAAGATCCCGATTTTCTCGATAGATTTAGTGAAGAGATATCAGAAAACAGAGATAAATATAAAGACAATCCATCCAAATTCCCCTACGAACAAATTCAAGAGAGATATAATTTTACGGCAGAACTTCTGCAAAAGGAATTTGAAATTGATTTCAACTTATATTTAGGTGGTAGTAATGATAAAAGAGATGAGTTAAAAAATAGTCCTAGTAAAGAGGGTAAAGATCCTGTTACGAAGCTGAGTGAACTTGAATCCTTAAGAGTAACGAAGCCTGATCCATCAAGCATTTCCATTGAGGATATCGCGAGTATGATGGAACATAAGAAATTTTTTGTGCGACCTTCATATCAAAGAGCCGAAGTTATGAATTTAGCCAAAGCCTCCGCGATTATTGAAAGTATATTACTAGGAATTAAACTTCCGCCTCTATTTATTTTAAAACGGAAAGATGGGATATCAGAAGTTATTGATGGTCAGCAGCGAATTTTAACTATTTTGGGTTTTACTGGTAAGAAGTATCTCGATGAAAATGGTGGTCAATGCCAACCCAAACACTACAATTTTAAACTGAAAGGTTTACGCATTCTCGAATCTCTAAATAGCAATAATTTTACCGATTTAGAGCCAAAATTACAAGGGCAAATATTAGATTTTCAGTTATCCGTTGTAGAAATAGAAGAACGTGTCAACCCCGCATTTGATCCTGTAGATTTATTTGTTCGGCTCAATAATAAACCTTATCCCATTAAAGAAGACTCTTTTGAGATGTGGAATTCTTGGGCTGATCGTGAAGTGATTGAAAAAATAAAGGAGATATATAAAAAGTATGGTAACTGGTTTAACCTGAAAAAACCTAGTGCTCGCGATCGGATGGTAAATGAGGAACTATACACGTCCTTAGTATATTTAGATTACGAGAAGAAAAAAGGCACAGATGTTGTGAACATCTCGCCCAAAAATAATAAAATAAAGGTCAAAAAGGGTTTAAAGAAAAAGATGACAAAGGAGCTTGAAGAGGTTTCAAACGAGCAAGCAGAAAAAAAGCAAAATTTCCTAGAGAGTATCAACAATCTTGAACAGTTTATTTCCAAAGTGGAGGTTGTATTGTCTGATTGTGATGTTGAAGAAGGTAAACAACCTAGCGATCTTAATGCGGAGCTAGATTCTCTATATCCGCCCAGGAAGAAAAGTGGAAGTGCTAAACGCCTTCTACAAGATTTTTATCTGCTTTGGTATGTACTGAACCCCATTGACTATGAAATGGTTAAATCCCATCGACGAGACATTAAAAATGCTCTTCAAGAAATTTTCCACACGCGGATAAATCCCTCAGACAATTTACAAGATAGTCCTCGCCACGAGAGAATGTTTACAGAATTGGTAGAGACGTTTCACCAAAGGTATAAACAAGCGGAAGCACCTCTTGATGAAATTGAAGACGCGATGAGCCAAAATCAGGAAACTGGAACGATCGCGCCTTTGGGGAGTCTTTAAGCCGATCAACAATTTCCTAGGGTTTTCAGTCCCTTATTCCAAATTATGCTTAAAATATTGTTACATTACATCAAACTTAATACACAACAATCTTATGACACCAGCCGTACTCATCGAAAATCTACAAAAACGCTACGGCAAAGTAGAAGCCGTGAAAAATGTATCCTTCCAAGTGCAACCAGGGGAAATTTTTGGACTCCTCGGACCCAATGGCGCGGGTAAAACCACCACTCTCCGCGCGCTCTGTACCTTAACAACCCCTGACGCGGGACGTTTGGAAGTTTCCGGTATTTCTGTCATTACTCAACCCCGACAAGCACGACAACGCCTGGGTTATGTTGCCCAAGAAGTCGCCCTTGATAAGGTTCTCACAGGAAGGGAACTTCTGCAACTTCAAGCCGCGCTTTACCATATCCCTTCTAAAACTATACCTGATCGTATTAACAACGCGATCGCGCTATTAGGTTTAGAAGAATGGGCGGATCAAAAAACAGGTACTTACTCTGGGGGTATTCGCAAACGTCTCGACTTAGCCGCGGGTTTACTCCATCAACCAGATGTATTAGTATTAGATGAACCTACCGTGGGACTCGATATCGAAAGTCGTGTGATAGTCTGGGACTTTCTGCGAGGATTACGCGAAAAAGGCACAACCGTTGTTATTACCAGTCACTATCTCGAAGAAGTAGATATTCTAGCCGATCGCGTGGCGATTATTGATAAAGGAGTAGTAATCGCGACGGGAACTCCTGAAGAATTAAAAGATAGAGTAGGAGGCGATCGCGTAACATTGCGTATCCGAGAATTTTCCCCCATCACAGAAGCAGAAAACGCGAAAACCCTCTTACAAAGTATTCCCTTTGTCAAAGAAATTATCATTAACCACGCCCAAGGAAACTCCCTTAATTTAGTAGTAACTCGTCAAAGTGATGCCCTTCTCACCATTCAAAAAGCATTACAAGAAGCCAGTTTACCTATTTTTGGGATCGCGCAATCTCGCCCTAGTTTAGATGATGTTTATTTAGCCGCAACAGGGCAAACTCTCTTAGATGCAGAATTAGCCGCGGCAGGTACTCGTGATCCCAAAGCCGAGAAAAAACAGAATATGAGGTAATAGGTAATGGGGAATGGGTAATGGGGGATGAGTACAAATTAGCAACGGAGTTTGAACGGATCTCACGAATAATTAATTTGTTATTCTCCTCATCTCCTTCTCTCCCATCCCCCCATCCTAATTATTTCCCTAACATTCGATTAACTTGCTCAATTTTTAAAGGTTGAGGTTCGAGTCTCTTGATATATTCGATCGGTTGAATTTTGATTCTCGCGGCTTTATAATCACTAAGCTCTAGCAAAATTAACTCCTGATAGACAGCTTCCGTCGGCATTTCTATACTCAGAATTAAATCCTGTAATTTATCCCTGTCTCGGAACATTAAAATTTGACGATAAACAAACTCTCGTTTATGGGCAATTGTCACTCTTAATAAATACCATTTTCCTGCTTCTTGAGAAGGGTTATTAACATTAGTAACAGAGAATAAATGCTCTTCAGAATCAACTGATGAGGGGCTTTCAACTTCACTTGGATTGGACATAGTTTTGGGTAATCAATTTAGTCGTGATGATAGAAATTTAAAATTTTACGAAGGGAAAATTTGTCCGTTGATTGAGAAATTAATCTCAAATTATAATGAACAATTTCGATAAAATTATCGGTATTTTCTTTCTCAATGTGAACGTGACATATTACTTTGTGATTAGGTTAAGACAGGGGTAAGACTTGGGATCGATCGCGCCCAGACGCGTAGAACACCATTTTATCCCAAGAGTAGATTATACTATAAAGGAGAATCCGTAGCTAAAAAAATTAATATCCCATTCCTATGACTCCTACTGTCACACCGATTCCGCCGAATCTGAATCAAGAAGCTGTAACAGTTGCCCAGAGGGGAGTTGACTCCTCTAACCTCATCGGGGAATTTATCCAAGAAACCCTCGCGTTAACTCGTCGTCTCTTTATTCAATTACAACGCCGTCCCTCCACTTTGATCGCGGGTATTATTCAACCCTTAATGTGGTTATTTCTATTTGGCGCGTTATTCCAAAATGTACCCAAAGGTTTATTTGGTGAAAGTGCAAATTATGGGCAGTTTCTCAGCGCGGGTGTGATTGTTTTTACCGCGTTTGCAGGTGCTCTTAATGCGGGTTTACCTGTAATGTTCGATCGCGAGTTTGGTTTTTTAAACCGTTTATTAGTCGCCCCTTTAGCCTCACGTTATTCCATCGTGTGTGCCTCCGCGATTTTTATTGTCACCTTAAGTTTAATTCAAAGCGCGACGATTGTGATCGCGGGAGCATTTTTAGGCACAGGTTTACCCGGATTTATCGAAATGAGCGCGATCGGACTCATTATTATCATGTTAGTGGTAGGGGTAACAGGTTTAAGTTTAGGGTTAACATTCGCCTTACCCGGACATATTGAATTGATCGCGGTAATTTTTGTCACAAATTTACCATTATTATTTGCTAGTACCGCGTTAGCACCCATTTCCTTTATGCCAAATTGGTTACAGGTTGTGGTGAGTTTAAATCCCCTGAGTTACGCGATCGAACCGATTCGTTATCTTTATGTCCATCAAGATTGGTCCTTGAATAGTATAGTGTTAAATGCACCTTGGGGCGCGATTAGTTTTGGCGAAGCATTATTAATTTTATTCGCCTTTGATGTCATCGCGCTTTCCATTATTCAACCCCTTCTCCGTCGCCGTTTAGCTTAAAAGACAGCCTCGGATTTAACTATACTCAAAAACCCGGTTTCACGATCAAGCCGGGTTTTTCCAACCTTTTCTTTTCTTTTCTTTTCTTTTCTTTCCTCTGCGCCCTCTGTGCCTTTGTGGTTCATTTTCTGAAAAAACAAGATTAAGAAACCGGATTGCGTAACTTCACAATCAGATATAATAGCAGTGCTACGCGAAAAAATTAGGACATTATTAATTGCTGAAACCCATTAATTTTATTGTATCTCCCTTCTTTCTTCTTCCTTCTTTCTTCTCCCTTCTTCCTTCTTCCTTCTTCCTTCTGCTATAATAAAAATATCGCGTTTAGATAAAAACCATGTCAAATAAAAAGTCTCTTTCCGTTTGTGGGATAATACTAGGGACAATCACAACAATGGGAACAACCCTTTTGTCTCCCCAACCTAGCCACGCGCAATTAAGCCCTTCTACCAATGCCGGAGCCTTACAAGACTTCCAAAATCGAGATAACGCGGATGCGTCTCGTGTGTTAAACCCCTTTGATCTCATTCACCGTTCCCGTTTAGGGAATAATCGAGATATGCAAGAATTTTCCGAAGAGCAACGCAAAAATATTAATAGTGCCGCGGATGAATATCGGGCAAAACAACGTGAAATTCTGCAAAAACAACAAGTCGAATTTTCTTCTGATGCCGTCGCACCTTTCCCTCCTAGTGCCAATCATTAAAGAGAGAAAAAAGGAAGAGGCAAGAAGGAAGAAGGGGGTAGATTAAGAAACCGGGTTTCTCGCAGTCATCCTAAATAATGACGAGTTTTGGGTTAAGAAACCCGGTTTCTGGTAGTCATCTGTTGCCTCAAGACTTTGGGTATTGTGTGAGAAAGCGGGTTTTTCTTCAATGGGGAAAATTCACCCGTAGGGGCTCTTTCACCCCTATCTCTCACGCGTGACGGAGAAAATTAATAAACCCGCCCCAAAAGTCTTTCGGTGCGGGTTTACCAGTATTTAGGATGGGTTGTGGAGATATTGGCGAAATATCCCCCAGGAATTAGACACTATTAGACACTAAGGAAATTATCTGCACTCAATTGAGACGCATTCACATTGAGAAGAGTCCCGATTTGTTGTCCATTCTTCAGTTTAATTAGAGTATTAGCACTATCTTGCACCAAATCTAATTGACTGAAAGAAGCACCGGATACCGCGATTTTATCGGAACCTTTTGTGAAATCAGTAATGATATTTAAGCTCTTAGGGAAACCCAGAATAAATAAGTCATTACCGTCACCACCCGTGAGAGTATTATTCTCTCCACAGCCATAAAGGGTATCATTCCCAACACCTCCATTGAGAGAATTATCACCAATACCACCATCTAAGATGTCATCATTTTCTCCTCCGAAGAGGGTATCATTTCCACTACCTCCGAGTAGGGTATCATTGCCACTACCACCATCGAGAGAATCATCTCCTTGATCCCCAAAGAGAACATCATTACCGACTTGGCCAATTAGAGAATCATTACCCTTACCACCACTGAGCCAATCATCGTTTTTGCCACCATAAAGGATGTCGTTATCTTCACTACCATTGAGGGTATCATTGCCGGAGTCTCCGAAGAGAGTATCTTCACCAAAACCACCAATGACAATATCATTGTTTTTGCCACCATAAAGCCAATCATTACCCCCTTGGCCATCAATATAATCATTACCCTTATTGCCAAAAAGGGTATCATTACTGACACCACCAATTAGGTTATCATCGCCTCCTTTACCACTAAATAAATTAGGGTTAGAAGAGCCATTAAACTGATCGTTTTTATTCGTCCCCTCTATAACACCAGGATTGCCAATAATGAGGTTATTTGTGGCATGAGGTTGATTAAAATTCGGCAGAGGAATTTTCGGATCAATACACTCAAGAATAGGTGATGGAAACAACACTTGCAACTGCTCTGGAGTGAGGACTTGTAACTGTTGCGGTGTCAAGGCTTTAAGAAAAGCTGACGATTGTTCTGAGTTTAACCCTTTAATTACAGTTTGCAACTGTTGGGGAGGCAAAACTTGTAATTTTTTTATTAACTCTGGGCTAATCCCTTGCAACTGTTGGGGAGTTAATTTCTGTATAGTACCCCCCAACAGTTCGGGTGTCACGCCTTGCCGTTGTTGTTGAGTTAACCCTTGGAGAAAGGCTAGAATTTGTTGTGAAGTTAAACCTTGCAATTGTTCCTGAGTTAAATTGCGATAGATAACTTTAATTTGTTCAGGTGTCAATTTTTGGATTAAGCTTTGAATTTGTTGGGGTGTAAACGCCTGAAGTTGTTGCCCCGTTAACCCTTGAAGAAGGGCTTGGTTTTGTTCTGGTATTAACATTTGCCACTGTTGAGGAGTAACAGCCGCTAACTGCTCTGGAGTTAAACCCTTGATATAGTTGAGGATTTCTTCTCCCGTTTGGGGAATAGGTGTCGGTGTTACCGATGGTGTTACCGATGGTGTTACTGTTGGTGTTACCGTTGTTGGTGTTACTGTTGGTGTTACCGTTGGTGTTACCGTCGGTGTGGTGTCTATGTTAATGACCGCGACATCCGCCGGTTTAACACCTTTGTAATTAGTATCTGCGGTGGTTGTATCCGCGGATGTGATAATTTGATAGGCTTGATTGCCGTCAACAACGGAGTCATTTACTCCCGTTACGGTCACTTTTTGCGGTTGATTCCAGTTGCTTGAATCAAAGGTGACAGAAGATTTATCTACTGTACCTTCAGTCGTTTTACTGCTAGTTAAACCAATCGTTACTGGAGCCGTTGGTTGGGTGTTGAGTTGTACTGTAAATGTGGCTGTGCCTCCCGCTTCTGTTGTGGTTAAACCACTGGTAGGATTCACCGTAATTCCTGCTACATCATTATCACCAATAATGATACCTTGGCTGGTCGTATTTCCTAATACGATTCCGGCTGAGGGTTTACTAATGCTGAACGTTGCAATTTCATTCCCTTCCGCCAGGCTATCATCATTGACTGTCAGCGTCACTTGTCCTGTTGTACTCCCATCAGGAATGGTGATTTGAGTGGGAATGGTTCCCGTAAAATCTGCCCCATTTGCTGTCCCTGTTAACGCTAAATCAACGGTTTGATCGCCGATCACTTTACCCTCAGTTGTCGCGGTCAAGGTGAGGCCGGTTTTTGCGGCTTCACTGGCTGTAGTTGTGCTGGTACTCAGGTTAACTTTGGGCGCAGGGATGGTAATGTTAAAGGTGGCTTTGTCAGAAGTGTCAACACCTCCATTGGCTATACCCCCGTCATCTTGCAGTTGCACGTCAACGGTGGCAGTACCGGGTTTGCCACTGGGAGTGTAGGTAAGTGTGCCATTGTTGGCTACACTGGGTTGAGCCGTAAATAAGGTGTTGTCGTTATTACTAACAATGTAAGTCTTAACTGTTTGAGTGGATTCATTGGCTGGACCGAAAATAACGTTGTTTACCCAACCAGGAACGGTTTGAGCCGTATTCGTCCATGATGTAAGGATTTGCTTGCCTAAATTACTGAAACTGGGTTTATCGTTAACGGGGTTAACGGTAATGGAGAAGTTTTGGGTGGTGGAGGTGTCAACACCACCGTTAGCTGTACCGCCACTGTCTTTGACTTGTACATCAAAGGTAGAGATGCCATTAGCATCAGGCGCAGGAGTGTAGGTGAGTCGCCCGTTAGCATCTATCGCGGGTGCTACAGCAAATAAGCTGGGTTTTTTGATATTGGTGACGGTGTATGTTGCGGTTTGTGTTTTTTCATCCGCACCCCCTCCTGGGTTGAAGGTAGCCCAATTCGCGATAGTTTGTGCCCCAGCATCTTCATTAACCGCCGTTGGATTGTTGGCGGTGAAACTGGGTGCGTCGTTGACAGGGTTGACAGTAACCCCAAAGGATTTTGTTACACTACCACCATCCCCATCGGTGACAGTAACGCTGATGTTAGCAGTGCCATTGGCATCGGCTACGGGAGTATATTTGAGGGTGGCAGTGCCATCATTGTTATTAGTAATGGTGGGCGTACCCGTTAAGGCTGTGTTATCGGAAGTTGTGGTGATCTTCAGGGCGTTAGTTGCGGTTTCCACATCGCTTATCCCTGTGAGAGTAATCGTTTGTTGTGCCGCGTCTTCATTAATCGCGGCTCGGTTAGCAATGGTGTCGAGGGTGGGAGGTGTTGATGCTAGTGTATAGTAGCCATCATTGAGCAAAGTGGTATCAATACCGTTAAAGCTCACTTGGTTGGCACTGATGGTACTATTGCTGGTAACGAAAGAGAAAGTACCTGTTTGACCAGCGCGATACAATAAGCGATAACTACCACTGGGAGTGCTACCTAATCCCGCGTCGGCAAAATTGAAGGTGAGGTTAACAGTACCACCATTAGTATTGACATCGGTTTTATCGAGATACCACACGCGAGATAAACGGGTGTTAGCACCTGTGGGCAGGTCTGTTGTCACCAATGTAGCATTGGTAGTTTCTTTTTGACCCGCGATGAGGTAGTCACCAGTATCTTTTAAAAATGTACCATTATCAATCTTTAAACCGCCTGTGGTGTTGCCAGAAATGTTAGTGCCGTTGGCTTCTTGGCCAATTCCTGCTACATTCCAGTCGTAGTCACCATTGGCTGTGGTATCACCCACATATTTATCGTTGTTGATGGTGATGCTGTATTTAGCACCAAGGTAGTTATCCACTAGGGTGCGTTCGGCATTGTTCAAAGCTTTGTTGTACAATATGACTTCCGAAATATCCCCATTGAAAAACAAGTCAGCTGCTGAGTTTGTTTCTCCAGCCCCTACCCGGAGAGGTTGGGTTGGATTTGGAGTAAAAGTAGTGAGGGATGTACTGGTTTGCTTGCCATTAACTGACAGTGTATTTTGACTGCCGTTGTAAGAACCAGAGGTAATGTACCCTGTATTCAAAGTCAATGCAGTAGAATCAGTTGCCATGTCCCAAGGAGTCGGGTCATTTTTTCCCAGCCACGATGACCATGTATTACCCGGTTGAGCGTAGAGTATATATCCTCTTAATGATGTTGCTGGCACTTCTTCTCGGCTCGTAATAGGAGATCGATATCCTGTACCACCCGCAACTTTGGTAACTGTAATAACAGTGAATTGAGCCGGATTCAAGCTGGCATTATAGGGGACTTGATAGTATTGGCTGCTGCCATTAAATGAGAGAGTGGGTACGTTATTTAAGCCCGCCGTTTTATAGATTGGTTGATTCGCAGCAGTAGATTGAGACAACGTGATACTATTACCAGATGAGTCGTTCCAAGTGCCGACAGAAGCTCCATTTGTGGCTCCTGTGATGGCATCGGCTTTTAGCCATAATTTTAAGTTATTTGTACCAGTTCCAACTCCACCCAATCCATCGCCTAAAATACCACTATAAGCGGCGGTGACTTCGGGAGAAAATGCTAAGGTTGATTTAATTTTACCGATGATAAATTCTAGGTTCCAGTCTCCTCCTAATTTAGCATTTCCGGTGGGTGTGATGGATGCTGCAATGTTAGCTTTAGTTAATTGACTGAGGCGTTTAACAAAGGCTTTTCCTTCTTCAGTTTGGGCTACATTACATCCATAAAGGAGGATATCACCATTGGGAATTAAGGCTTTTCCCCACTGTTGAATCGGTTGTTGAAACTGGGCTAAATCCTGATTATTTAGGGTATCTGAACCCAGTTTTAAACTGCCTGAACTCCCGTGAGAAACGATATGAATCGCTTCAATATCTTTTTCTCCTGCCAAGGCTTGAGTAATTTGATCGATACCGCTAATCCTGTCATTTAAAATGACTATTTTCCCTGCCGTACTGTCTTTGATGAGGCTTTGATAATCCTGTACTGAAGCGTCAACAAAAATGATTTGATTGTTCATAATGATTTGTGACTTGATCTTTTGAGTTTGGTATTGGTGATGCGAGAAGTGATCATTCTTACGGTTGATTTAGCTTTCGCGACAAGAATATGATCGCCGCTGAGGGGCGAAGCATTCCGGTAGATAGCCTATTGGTTATTACCTGGGATTGATACCCGGAATGCTTCGCCCTACCTACCGGAATGCTATGGGCTACGCGCAGGCTAGGCAAACTAGGAAATTGGGATGCTCCCTTGCTTGATGCTGTTGATTTTTGGTCAAACTGAGATATTGAGCACAAAGATACTGAGGATCAAGAGCTTATTTCTCATGAAAAACAGACATCATTGATTAGAATTTTTTATATGCTGCCATCAACAAGAGGAAACTTTTGTCAATTCTTTTGGGCGAACAGAAACCTGGTTTCTGTAGGGACAGAGACATTGTGGATTAGACGTAAATTTATATCTCATACAGAGGGTAGTTTTGTCAAGCTTTTTTTCTGGAAGTCACAAATCGTCATAAAGTAAAATGATGAGGGGCGGGTTTTTGAGGCGATTGGTTTGGTGGCATAGATGTTGGTGAAGGAGCCCCTACAGGAAGAAACGGGGTTTGGAGGGGCTCACGATCGCGTGTCTTTTGGCAATTAAGGAGAAATAAAATGAGCCCAAACATTACCATCAGGTCCGGCAACCTGATTTAAGTAATTATAGGGATAAAGTAAGTGAGAACCTTCCGTATCACTATAACCCGTTAACGCGTCTCCCCAAGGATCATTAACAATAAATCCTTGACTGTTATAACCAATTACCGTAAGAATATGACCACTCGCGGTAAAATCACCTGCTAAAACAATCGGACGGCGATTAATTAATTCTGATTTTAGCTCGGACCAAGTCCTCGTTGTACTAAAACTTGTCTTAAATTTATAGGCACGAATTAAGGCCGTCAGCACATTATGCTCCGTTTGGGAACCCTCCCCCGCGTAGTCAATACACCATTGTAATAATTCATCCTCTAATTGGCCGCCATCTTGAGATTCCACGCCATAATAAGAGAAACACATCGCGATCGATGTGACATTACAAGTTGACCAATAAAAACGCGGATTATCTAGTTGGGACAAATACCCGACATTTAATTCGACATTATTAGGTATAGGATTGAATACTTGATCACCACGACGAAATACTGCATTACTGGGGAAGAGATAACCCGTATTCCCAAAATTAGGAAACTCTTCATTCATCGCGACTTTCACGTGACTACTTTCAATCGTATAACTACTAATTCCATAGACTCGTCCCACTACTAAAGGGGTTTTGTCATTTCCCGTTAAGAGATCGGAATCTAGGGGTTTTTTCTTCAAAAAACAAGGTTTTTGAATCGTTGTCGTCAGGGCTTTCGGATCGTAGGGAATCCGTTTATTATTCTTTTTAATTTGAACGTGTTGCCAATAGACATATCCCACATTACCAAACCCCGGTATGGACTCGGCTAATGTCACACGAAAATGTCCTTTAATACAAGCATATCCCGTAACTGGATAAACTTTTCCTAGGGGTAATTGTGCCTTTTGATTCGCGGCTAAAGTTGATGAATCTTGAGGTTTTGCCTTAAGAAGTGTTGGTTTGACTACTACTAAAAGTTGTGCGGGCGCGATCGTGGTTTCTGGTACTTCAGAAATATCAAAAACGAGTCGTTTTTTGCCCTTGGTTAATTGCACATGGGGTTCATAAAAATAACCATATCTTCCTAAGGGAGTAATAGGAGGATCTAAGACGACTTTTAAATGACCATTAACCAGTCCATATTTACTTACTGTATAAGATTGACCGCTTCGGACAAATATTTTTTGTTCCTCTGTCAAATTATCTGCATCTATGGGTGAAAACTTAAAGAAAGTATCTTGCGCGACCTTCAATTTTAAGGTTTCTCCCGCGTTACTCGCGTCCGTGACAACAGTCAGATTAATAATCTGACTGGCCACCATTTTCCCCGCGCTATTTAATCCTTTTAAACGTAACCAACGGGAACCCGCGATACTAAATCCTTTATCTAAATTCACTTGCCAAGTGCCATTAGTGCGATTTAAGACGACTTTTAAGGCAAATTTATCTTCGGCTAATAGGGAAACATTCACCATTGTCTTGACATCGAATTTACCCTGTAAAATGACGGGTTTGTTGACTAAAAATTCCTTGGGACTTTGATATGTTAAATTGGGTGTGGGATCGAAAACTTTACCCCCGCGAGTAAATTGGACAAAATCAGGATAAAGATACCCTGTATTACCAAATTTGGGGATATTTTCGCTGAGGGCAACTTTAATGTGTCCTTCTTCAAAGGTATAACTGGAAATTCCATAGATCGTTCCCACGGTTAATGTCACTTTTTCATCGGGTTTTAAGGTGACGGCATCGACGGGACGTTTCTTAAAGGCGGTTGTTTTTATGATATTGAGTAAAAGGGCATCGCGATCGAAAACAACTTGCTTACCATCTTTCCAAATTTGGACATGGAGCGCGTAAATATATCCCACTGAGCCAAACCCGGTTATGGGTTGAGCTAAACTAACTCGAAAATGGCCTTCAACCGGAGCATAACCGAGAATAATATAATTTTCCCCTTGGGTTAAGGTTGCTTGTAAACTGGAAGGAAGTTGGGAAGAATCATCGGGACGTAATTTAATGGGGGTAGTTTTCACTATTTTTAATAATGCCGTCCCGCTTGGAACTTGGCGAACATTAGATGAATTAGTGATCAGTTTTGATCCTTGAGCTAAGAGGACTTGATTAGGAGAAAAATAACCGATTTTTCCTATGGTGGGAAGGGGGTTAATTAATTCAACTTTGAGATAATTATTGGTAAATTCAAAGCTATTAATGCCTAAAACTTGACCTTCTTGGAGAGGTAATTTTTCTTGCGCCTTGAGAGTCGCGTCATCGGAGGGTTTGAGTTTAAAGGTAGTTTGTTGAAGCGTAACTAGGGTAAAAGGCGCACTAAGGGCTTGAGTATTAACATTAATATTGACAATTTGTTCACTGACAACCTTTCCGGTTTTATCGGTTCCTTTTAGACGTAACCAGCGTATTCCCGCGGTGGTAAACCCTTTATCGAGACTGACACTCCATAATCCGGTGCTAGTGTTGAGGGTAATATTGAGAGGATATTTATCCTCGGCAATGAGGGAAACGGTGGTGACAATTTTGGGATCGAAGGTTCCGACTAAAACGGTGGCCTGGTTGACGAGAACTTCTTTAGGGGCAAGATAAGTCAGGATACTGGTGCTCATAGTTGTCAAAGTTGGGTGGTTGGTCTGATTCTATAAGTCCTGAGACGCTTTACTACTTTATCATCTAATTGGGATTTATAATGAGTTCCCCAACAAAACTCTACTTAAATTATTAATTAAGCATTTGAACAATACTATAACTGAGGGCAAAGCATCGCGAAAATATGCTGATAAATCTTTTATAGACATTTACCAAAAATGATGTCAATCCCAGGCAAGATGCCTGGGCCACAGTTGTTGGATATCTGGAAAGAAATCGGTGGATTTTGTGGTTTTCAATAGCCCCCCCATCTTTCGACAAACTCTATAATTACATAACACATATCTCTGGGAAAATGTGTGAAGTTATTTTTTTTTGAATAACCCTTTTTTTTGACTGAAATAATTGATTTTCGGTGCATAAGATAACAGCAAATGTCAAAAAAATGCCTGGTTTGGCTGTAGTGCCTTAGTGCAATAACATACTTGAGAATGAAGGGCAAATTAACCGATCGCGCTTATATCTTGTCAGTATCGGTTGTGACGCGATCGAAGATTTGGGAAATCCGGCACCGCGATCAAACCATCATCGGCTTTTCCTGTGAATGAGATCAAAAGCGATTTTTGTTAAGTTATATTAACATAATTGACCCACTGCCAGCAATTTTTCGGGTTTCTCATCCTCTTTTAATGACCATTTTTCCTTCAGAGCCTCGGTTTCTCTGGGGACAAGTTTGTTAAGTTATGCGACAATTTCTTGACATTTTTCTCCACATTCTGTAACTATAGATACAGAAAGAAATGTTGATAAGTCAATCTGCAAGGTTAACTTGGTGTTTAAGGATTCTGAGTCAGCCTTTGGGGTTAGCAATTATGCAAAGGATGGAGGGAATTATGCAACGCGATCGTGTAACGTCGGTATTGGCTTTATTTTGTGAACTAAATCAGGGCATGAAGCCTTCCACTTGGGTGAAATTAAAAGAATTACCTCACCCCTTTAGCGCTGATGAAGCTCTGTTATTATGTCAAGAATCAGAAGACGACTGGCTCGCGTGGATACCCAGTTATGGGGAAGCCAAATTACATCGCTCCCAGTTTATCGCGTAAATTCCCCGAAATTAAAAAATGAATATTTATATCATTCATTCCCTGGTTGATCCATCTTCGGTTAAACTGGGGAGTGAATGTTTCGTTATATTAAGAATCGGAAATCTGAAATTATTGGACACCCACTATGAATACGATTGAGTCCCCAGGCTCCCAGTCTATTGAATATCCCGATCATACTAGAGAAAGGGCAAAATTAGCCTTACGGTGTTCTCCCTTTCGGTTATCTCTGTTTAGTACAATGGGAGATCAGAGTGTACAATTAAACGCGATCGTGTTGGAATCGGGGTTCGAGAAAGGATACACAAAATCCCACTTAACAGAATTAGCCTGTGAAAATAATTTACTATGGTTAATACAAGTGGGATTACTGCGTCGAGAAGTCGATGGCCAGGGAATTACCGATAGTTTTCGTCTGACACCATTAGGCCGTCAATTAGTAGAAAAATACCAAAAAGAAGGAGGCGAAATTCCACCCGCGACAGTATGTGATCGAGTCAAAAATATCTTCATTCGTGGCTTACGATTTTTCTAAGTAATCGACGAATTTAAACTACATCAAGTAGGATAAGCCTCCAGCTTGTCATGCTTGAGTGCTACTCCTAGGACTTTTTTCTGATTAATCCTGTAATAAGCCATCCATATTACTAGGATTAACATAGGTTCTAATTGAGTTATTTAGAAATAGAAAATAAATAACTTGAATATGAGCTTGGTAGTTTTGCCCCTAGATGCCGGAAGGCAAGCAAGAGGCCAGCACTACTTTATTAATTTTTCATTCCTTAATCCTGAAAATGAACTTATTCATAGTTTATGAAAAAAATGAAATAAAAAGGATAACAATATAGGTTAAAATCAGATAAATTTAATAAGATAAATTCCCCGATACCAGAGCCCACTCAAACACTCAAATTTATGAAAGCGATAATGATAGTGGGAACAACATCCCACGCCGGAAAATCCCTATTAACAGCCGCGATCTGTCGTATTTTATCACGGACAGGAAAGCGTGTCACCCCCTTTAAAGGTCAGAATATGGCCTTAAATTCCTATGTAACATCCACAGGAGGAGAAATAGGTTATGCCCAAGCGATGCAAGCATGGGGGGCAGGTATTTCACCCACAGTAGAAATGAACCCAATTTTATTAAAACCCCAAGGTAATATGACATCCCAAGTCATTATGAAAGGGAAACCCGTAGGAATTACTGGAGCCGCAGAATATTATGAAAAATACTTTGATATGGGTTGGCAAACCATTCAAGAATCATTACAGAGTTTAAGTGGTGAATTTGATATAATTGTCTGTGAAGGGGCAGGGAGTCCCGCGGAAATCAATCTCAAACATCGAGATTTAACCAATATGCGGGTAGCCAAATATTTGAATGCCAAAACCCTTTTAGTTGTTGATATAGATCGGGGTGGAGCCTTTGCTCATGTTGTCGGTACTCTGGAATTATTAGAACCCGATGAAAGGGAATTAATTAAAGGTATAATTATTAATAAATTTCGGGGACAAAAATCTCTTTTAGACTCAGGAATTACTTGGTTAGAGGAACGAACGGGGATTCCTGTTGTTGGGGTGATACCTTGGATCGATGAAGTTTTTCCCGCGGAAGATTCTCTCGATTTATTAGATCGTCGCGCTCAAAAAAATAAAGCTGAAATTACTATTGGAGTCATTCGTCTTCCGCGAATTTCTAATTTTACCGATTTTGATCCCTTAGAAGCAGAAACTACAGTCAAACTCCAATATATTAATCCCCAAGATTCTTTAGGACATCCTGACGCGGTGATTATTCCGGGTTCAAAAACAACGATCGCGGACTTATTAACGCTGAAAAAAACGGGAATGGCAGTGGAGATTAAAAATTATCTGAAAGCGGGTGGTATAGTCATGGGCATTTGTGGAGGTTTTCAAATGTTAGGTGAAACCTTATTAGATCGGGAAGGTTTAGAAGGGGAACAAGGCCAGTATGATTGCTTAAACATATTACCTTTAAGAACGGTTATTACCCCTCACAAAATCACCCGTCAGCGTCTGGTAACTGCCCAGTATCCCCAACCGGGTTTACCTGTAGCTGGATATGAAATTCATCAGGGACATACACAAATAACTAAACTTGAGGAAATCATGTCTTTATTTGATGATAGCAGTTTAGGAGTCGTTAATCCTTCCCAATCAGTTTGGGGGACTTATTTACATGGTATTTTTGATAATGGTGCTTGGCGGCGATCGTGGTTAAATCATGTCCGTCAACAGCGGGGTTTACGGACTTTACCAACGGGCATTCCTAATTATCGGGAACATCGTGAAATGCTGTTAAATTCCCTCGCGGACACCGTTGAAAAATATTTAGATTTAACACCGATTTTGAATTGAAATAAGAGAAGAAGGAAGAAGGAAGAGGGGGAAGAGGGGGAG
>JBEDKD010000019.1:0-5526 GCA_041172365.1 Cyanobacteriota bacterium
ATCGCGATCCTCGTCAACATACATTAAGTGTAGTATTTTTAGCCACAGCAAAAGGGGAACCTCAAGCCGCGGATGATGCTAAAAATGTGGGTATTTTTGAACCTTGGCAAATTCCCATTAATCTTTGTTTTGATCACGATCGCATTTTACGCGATTATTTCCACTATCGTCATTATCGCCTTAAACCAATTCTTTAAGTAAGAAGGAAGAAGGAAGAAATAATGAACCACAAAGGCACAGAGGGCACAGAGGAAAGAAGGAAGAGGGAAGAAGGATGAGGGAAACTTCCCAATCCCCAATCACCAATTCCCCAATCACCTATTCCCTATTCCCCATTACCAATTACCCATTCCCCATTACCAATTACCCATTACCAATTACCCCATTTTAGAATTATGGCAGAAGGATTGATTGCTGGATTAGTAGTATTTGTATTAGCGTCATTTGTGGGATTTGAAGTAATTAATAAAGTCCCTCCTACGCTACATACTCCATTAATGTCAGGCTCTAACGCGATTTCTGGAATTGCTGTTTTAGGGGCAATTTTAATCGCGGGGCAAAAACAATTAAGCGTCACAGAAGTTGTCGGTGTGATTGCTATTGTTCTCGCGACTATTAATGTCGTTGGCGGTTTTCTCGTAACTGATCGGATGTTGCAAATGTTCAAGAAAAAAGAGGTGAAGGCATGATGAACTTTTTACCCAGTGCCATTCAAATTAGTTATTTAGTTGCCGCGACTTTGTTCATTTTAGGCTTAAAAGAATTAAGCTCTCCCGCGACGGCTCGCCAAGGTAATGTTCTGGCCGCGATCGGAATGTTTATTGCTATTGGCGGTACACTTTTGGAACGTCAAGTTATCAGTTATGAACTGATTTTGGTGGGCATTATTATCGGTTCCGTTTTAGGAACGATTATGGCCAAAACTGTTGCGATGACGGATATGCCCCAAATGGTGGGTTTATTAAATGGTTTTGGTGGTGCCGCGTCTGCATTAGTCGCGGTGGGTGAATTTTGGCGTTATCAAAGTATTGCTGAATCGCCCTCTGTTGCCTCGATGATTCCTATTATTTTAGGGGTGTTAATTGGGGGAGTTACTTTTACGGGTAGTGTTTTAGCTTTTGCTAAATTACAGGAGTTATTACCTGGTGCTCCGATTACTTTTCCTTTACAGCAACCCTTTAATGCTTTGTTAGCTGTAATTATGTTGGCGGGTAGTGGGTATTTATTGGTTAATCCTGAAAATATCCCGGTATTTCTCGCGGTTGTTGCTATCTCGAATGTTTTGGGGATAATGTTTGTATTACCCATTGGTGGCGGTGATATGCCTGTGGTAATTTCACTGTTAAATTCCTATTCGGGATTAGCCGCGAGTGTGGCTGGGTTTATTTTGATGAATAATATGCTCATTATCGCGGGTGCTTTAGTGGGTGCGTCTGGGTTGATTTTGACGCAGATCATGTGTAAGGCAATGAATCGCTCTTTGGGTAATGTGTTGTTTAGTGCTTTTGGTTCCGGCGGTGGTACTGCCGCGGCTAGTGCTACGGGTGCTCAGATCGATAAGAATTTTCGTTCGATTGATGTGGAAGAAAGTGCGATGATGTTGGGATATGCGCGATCGATTGTGATCGTGCCCGGTTATGGGATGGCGGTAGCTCAAGCGCAACACGCGGTAAGAGAATTGGTGGATCAGTTGGAGCGTTTGGGGGTTGAGGTAAAGTATGCGATTCACCCTGTCGCGGGACGGATGCCCGGACACATGAATGTGTTATTGGCGGAGGCTAATGTGCCTTATACGCAGTTGTACGACATGGATGATATTAATCCTCAGTTGGATGAGACTGATGTCGCGTTGATTATTGGCGCGAATGATGTGGTAAATCCTGCGGCTCGTCATGATCAGAGTAGTCCGATTTTTGGGATGCCGATTTTGGATGTGGATAAGGCTAAACACGCGATCGTGATTAAGCGTAGTATGAATACGGGTTTTTCGGGTGTGGATAATGAGTTATTCTACCAAAATAAGACGATGATGTTGTTTGGTAGTGCGAAGGATGTGGTGGCGAAGTTGGTGTCTGAGGTGAAGCAGTTATAACCTTTTTGGGTTACTGTTTTTTCCTTTAGTTTTAAGGAGCGATCGCGTTTTATTATAAGAGCGCGATCGTTTTTTTTCCCAAGAGAAGAAACCGGGTTTCTTCAAAGAGACTTTTGCCTCAAACCAGATATCTCCTCTAACCCGGTTTCTCAGGAGAGGCGCGATCGTGAGGGCAAAAGAAACCGGGTTTCTTCAAAGAGACTGTTGTCTCAAACCAGATGTTGACAGAAACCCGGTTTCTCAGGAGAGGCGCGATCGCCAGGGCAAAAGAAACCGGGTTTCTTCAAAGAGACTGTTGGCTCAAACCAGATATCTCCAGAAACCCGGTTTCTGACTGAGACGCGATCGCGCTTCTGTGCCACAATACAGTTAACCTAGTGTGAGCCGGGAGAAAATCCTGAAAAGAACATCACGCGATCGTGTTGGGTTGGGGCTTGAGCCTAGATGTGTTCTCGCCTTAAGTTTAATCAGCTAATAAGCGCGATCGATCGCATTTCATGGTTTTGGTTTTTGTGGTCAAAATTCCATTAAACCCGCTTCACTTTCCTAATACTTTTTCCTTGGGCTTTAACAATACTGACTTTTAGAATATCACCCACAGCTAAAGATACTGGTTTATAAGTTTCTTCCTTGGCTGAACAGTCTGAACCTTGAATTTCGTAGGTGATAATTGTTTTCAGCTTTTGGCCTTCTTGTACTTTGATATTAACTACCTTTGCCTCAATTTCTTGACATTCTGAAAACTGTTGTATTGGTTGTTTTGCCGATTTTTTAGGGATAGATGGAGATGGGCGATCGCACTCTATCTCAATTCCCATGACATCTAATGGATTTGGCAAAATAGGACGTTCTTTATACTCATTAACTGTTTTATCAGTTCGTTTAACAGGCTTGCCAATATGAGGCTTGTTAATGTCTCGCTCTATTTCCATATACCTTGTTAGCTCAACATCTGTTAACCCAGGCCAACTTAACATCGCTAACAGCATTTGGATTCTACATAAGTTCTTGAAATCGCCAGAGTGATTAAGTTTTTCTAACATATAGGTTTCAAACTCACTTACATAGTTTGATATGTCTTTATTGCTCTCTGTCTCTCCTTTTTCCCAACCATCATTACTATCAAATAAGTTTTGGTAACGTTTCTGACGACTACTTAAGTACAAACTAGGTTCAATTTTTACGGCTCCTAGTCCTAAAGGTTTACCCATACCTAAAGACAAGCGATAATTATCATTTTGAGCAATATCCAAAACCCAAAGTAAAGCACCCAATTCAACATCACTGAGATTTTCAAACTGGATGTAGAACTTGAAACTAACTCCTTTATTAATTGGTTTTATTTGTGTAGTCTGAGTATCTGAAACTTTTTTAGGGGAACCTATAACTTTTTTCTGTTTGAAATCTGGATTACTTCCTTTATGCCAATACAGTTTATGACCCCGAATTACAGTTTCTTCAACAGGTTGACTAGCATAGTGTTTAAGTTCTGATTTATCGGCATCCGGTTGAACTAGATAGTGAGGAAAATAGCTTGGTTTTGGTTCAGATAATATTTGAGGAGTAACAGGTTTTTCACTATACCAGATACCATTTTGATTATTTTGATATAAGGCATCTGTTACAAAAACTCGACCTGCTCTTTGTTTATCAAAGCCTTCAGGTAGCTTTTCATCCTCGGATTCTTGCTTGACCCAACCAAAAATTGCATCTGCTAAATCAATTGAATCTAATTCTCTCAAATTTTTAGGAATAAAATCTATCACTGTTGTGGCGTGACCATTACCTTCTGGAGAATACGGAATACGAAAATTAGGACTTTGACCAAAAAATCCAACTGTTTCGCTCTTTCCATCGTGATAGTAAAATACTGGACGATCTTCTTCTAATACTCCCCAATCTTTATCAAACGGTGAATCTTTCTGACAATCCGTCAAAGCATTACGATAATGAGCGATCGCTGTATCATCTATTTGTAATCGATCAGCATTTTTATCCTCAGCGAAAACTACGCAGTGGTTACGGCGCGGAGAAGATTCATCTTTTTTTTGTTTCATGTTTCCGCTGGTAACAAGTACGCCTTTTTTAGTTGGGTGAATTTCTACCAATCCGACATTATGGGCAAATAATCGTTTAGGTTTAGCTTTATCATTTTGATCTATATCTGCCCTTTCATAGCTAACAGGAATATACTGGGGATAATAATTATTGTCATTGAATTGTTGGAAATCTGGCAAACTGAGGGATGTTTCTCTAACCCAAGCAAATGTTTTATCTTTTTCAGTCGTTGCAGGTTGGATATACCAACCTTGATTATCTTTTTTTAGATAACCAGCTTTAACAATTTCAGGCTTAACATATTGTTTATACTCTTGTCCCCAAGACTCTTTACTCGGATTTGAACCCACCGCACGGAAAAATAAACGTTGATGTCCAGAAACTCTATCAATTTTACTAAAGCTAACTATTTCTACTAAAGTTCGCAGCATTCCGCGTATGCTGCTACCGCCTATTACAGGTAAACCATTTTTAGAATATGCAAAAAATTCAGCAAGAACTTCTTTTCTTTCTTTTTCCCATTTATCTTTTTCTTCCTGGGTCATGTTTTTGGGAGGTTCTGAGTATTTCGCAAAATCTTCTGGAGTCCAACCACAACGAGTGTAGAGTGGAGACTCTGTGGTTAAAGTACATTCAATTCTGCCAGTATGTCGATTTAGATGATAACGATCACCTTCTGGTAAAGGTAGTTCAGCTTCAACTACTTTTTCTGGTAATTCGACAAAGTTATAAGGTGCGATCGAGCTACGATTTTTATCAGAAATTTTGTCAATATGTTTAGGATTCATCGTACCATCTCCTTGTACTTAAATAAATTGACTTAAAACCAGTTTCAACTCTCACTCTTTCTCAAAACTCACCCCCTCATATAAAACTTCAATCGTACACTCAAACTCAATGCTTTCTAAAGTGATAACCTCTCCATCCGTGTACCCATAATAATGCCACATTTTACCTTCCCCTCGATGATAAACCTCTACCGAGATGGATTCCGAATCAACTAAGACATATTCTTGCAAACTGGGAATCTGACGATAATACTTGAATTTGTCACCGCGATCGTAATTAGCTGTACTTGGAGAAAGAACTTCAACAATCACTTTAGGATGTTGAATAAAATTCCGAGAATTCATATCTTCGGGGTGGCAAGTAACCACTAAATCGGGATAGAAATAACGGCTGTTTTGATTCCCTTGAACTTTTACATCTGATACATTGATTCGACAACCTCTTTGGCGGAGATGGGGGTACAAGGCACGATAGAAGTTAAGGGCAATATCATTATGAGGAATACTACTTCCGGTTATTGCCACAATCTCGCCGTCAATATACTCATGGCGAAACTCCTGGGTAGCTTCCCATTCGAGGTATTCTTC
>JBEDKD010000020.1:0-6358 GCA_041172365.1 Cyanobacteriota bacterium
GGGGCGGGCACGGGGGCACAGCCCCTACAGTCGGATCATTCCCAGAATGTGGAACGCGACAAAATAAAATCGAGTAATCAAAAGAAATAATCATGGAAACTGAATCCAAACAAGTGCAAACTGAACCCAGAAATCAAGCCACACAAAAGTTTATTTCCTTTCCCAAAGACGCGGTAGAACAGTCAATCCCCGAACGTTTTTTACAACAGGTAAAGTCTCAACGCGATCGTGTAGCGATCAAAACAGATCAATATCAACTAACTTACCATCAACTGAATGAATTATCAAACCGAATTGCCAGAGGAATTCTCGCCCAATCTCACCCCGAACCTGAGCCAATTGCCTTACTCTTAGACAGCGATGCGCCCTTAATTAGCGCCATGCTAGGAGTGTTAAAAACGGGTAAATTTTATGTTCCCCTCGATCCATCCCAACCCCAAACTAGAATCGGTTATATTGTCGCGGATTCTCAAAGTCGGTTAATTATTACTAACAATCAATATTTAACCTTAGCAAAACAGCTTATTTCTGATGGTGTATCGATCCTGAATTTAGACGAACTAGATAGTAATTTATCATCAGAAGAACTCAATCTATCTCTATCTCCCGATAGCCTTGCATACATTATCTATACCTCCGGTTCCACAGGAAAACCCAAAGGTGTGATGCAGGCTCATAACTATGTTCTGCATTTAACTAAAAGCTACACTAATAGTGGTGAAATTACAGCAGAAGACAGGTTGGCGTTGTTATATTCTCCCAGTTTTGCGGGTGCGGTGAGAGATATCTATTGCGCCCTTCTCAATGGAGCAAGTTTGCATTTTTTTGATGTACAACAACTCGGACTAAATCATTTAGCAGCTTGGCTAAAAGAAGCAGAAATTACAGTATTTTTTGCGGTCGCGACGATGTTTCGTCACTTCGCGATGACATTAACAGGAGATGAACAATTCCCCAATTTACGCTTAATTTTCTTAGGTAGCGAGACAGTTTATCAACGGGATGTTCAACTGTATCAGAAATATTTTAGCGATCGCTGTCAACTGATCGTTAGTTTAGGCGGTACAGAAGTTAGCCCCATTCGTCAATTCAAAGTCGATCGCGATACCCAGATTACCACAAGTAACGTACCCGCGGGATATGCCGTAGAAGACCATGAAATTTTACTTCTTGATGAAGAAGGGCGTGAAGTTGGTGCAGGAGAAGTTGGGGAAATTGTGGTTAGAAGTCCTTATCTAGCTATCGGTTATTGGCAACAACCGGAATTAACGGCCGCGGTTTTCAGTGTTGACAGCCAAAACCGCCAAAAAAGACTCTATAAAACAGGCGATTTAGGTTGCTTATTACCCGATGGTTGTCTCCTGCATTTAGGGAGAAAAGATTTTCAAGTCAAAATTAGAGGATATCGGGTTGAACTAAGTGAAATTGAAATGGCTTTATGCCGTTTACCCGGAATCAAAGAAGCCGTTGTCACCACTCAAGTAGACCCTCTAGGTGAACCCATTTTAGTGGCTTACATTGTTCCTGCCGAGTCAAATTTAACCCTCGATACCCAACAGTTACGAGATGTACTCAAGGAACAATTACCCGCGTATATGTTACCGACAGCTTTTGTGAGTTTGTCAGAGTTACCATTAACCGCGACAGGTAAAATCGATCGTCGTTCCTTACCCGCCCCAACAGAAGTTAATTCTCAAGTATTCAAGGATTATCAGGCTCCACATACCGATACAGAGAAAAAACTGGCAGAACTTTATGGAGAAGTTTTAAAGCTTAACCAGATTGGCATTAACGATAACTTTTTTGAGTTAGGGGGACATTCCCTATTAGCCCTACAAGTCATTGTCAGAATTAACAAAATTTTTGGCATCAATCTCTATGTCAAAGACTTCTTTACCTTAGCCACAGTAGAAAAACTGGCTAAATATATCGAAAGTCAAGAATCCCAGAGTTTCAGTGTGGTAGAAACGATTACCAAAATCGCCAGAACCGAGAATTTACCCTTATCCTTCGATCAACAACGACTCTGGTTTATTGACCAACTTGAAGGCGCAAATTCAATCTATAACATTACTCGCGCCTTTCACTTACAGGGAGAATTAAACCTCAAAGTATTAGAGCAAGCCATTCAAACAATTATTAACCGCCAAGAAAGCTTACGCACTAGCTTCAAGACAGTGCATGGTGTTCCCGTAGAACACATTTTAGATGAGATATCTTTCTCCTTGCCAGTGATTGATTTACAATCATTTCCCAAAGCAACGCGCCTAGCAGAAGCCGAAAAACAACTGGCCCAAGAATGGCGAAAAACCTTTGATTTAACACAGTCCCCGCTATTTCGAGCCCTTGTGTTAAAAATAGAGCCAGATAGCCACCTATTCCTGTTTTCTCTGCATCACATTATCGGGGATGATTGGTCAGTTCAAGTCTTTTTACGGGAAATCTCAACCCTATATGATGCCCATTTAAACAAGATTCCCGCGAATTTACCTTGTTTATCAATTCAATATGCCGATTATGCTTATTGGCAGCGTCAATATTTACAGGGAGAGGTATTAACCAACCTCCTAGATTATTGGCGGCAACAACTCGCGGATGCACCGGACATTTTAGAATTACCCTGCACTCGCCCACGCACAATTAACCAGTCTTTTGTTAGCCAAAAAATTCCCTTTCGCCTGGGTGAAGATTTAACTCAAAAGTTAAAACAATTAAGTCTGCGGACAGGAACAACTTTATTTGTGACGATCCTGACGGCTTTTTATACGTTACTTTATCGCTATACCGATCGACAAGATTTGGTGATCGGCACTGGGTTAAGCAATCGGAATTTTTTAGAAACAGAATCATTGATTGGCTTTTTTGTCAATCTTTTGCCTTTGCGCTGTCAACTGACACCCGAACAAACATTTCAGGAACTTTTACTCAAAGTTCATCAAACCGCGTTAGAGGGTTATGCTCATGGGCAATTACCCTTTGATTTGCTAGTGGAAAATCTGCACCGAGAACGTCATCCGGGTTACACTCCCGTGTTTCAAATTCTCTTTCTCTGGCAAAATGTGACCCAAGAAGTGTTAGATTTACCCGGTTTAAAAACCGAACCTTGGGAATTAGATAAACCCACCGCCGGAGCCACTTTTGATTTGACATTCTCGGTGCAAGAAACCAACGCCGAATTACAAGGATACTGGGAATACAATACAAACATTTTGGATGCAGATATCGTTGAAGGATTAACAGGACATTTTCAAACCCTGCTCAACGCGATCGTCGCTAATTCTCAACAATCTATTTGCCAATATCCTTTACTCACCGCCACCCAAAAACATCAACTACTCGAAGAATGGAATCAGACTGATAGAATTTTCGACAATAAATTATGCGTGCATCAGTGGTTTGAAATCCAAGTAGAAGAAAGTCCTGATGCGGTGGCGGTTGTCTATGGAGAACAAACACTGACTTATCGCGAGTTAAATCAAAAAGCCAATCAACTTGCCCACCATCTGCAAAGTTTAGGGGTACAACCAGATCAATTAGTTGGAATTTGTGTCGAACGTTCCCTAGAAATGCTGATTGGGGTATTGGGTATTCTGAAAGCGGGTGCGGCTTACGTTCCCTTAGATGCACAAAATCCCTGGGAACGTTTGGAATATATTATTAATGATGCTAAACTGTCAGTATTACTGACGACACAAGCCTTAGTTAGCACCATTCCCTCTGCCGATTCAATCATTGTTTATTTAGACAAAGAAGAGACGTTTAGCAACTATAGTTCTCAGAACCCTATTAGTGATGTGAAACCGGATTCTCTCGTTTATGTAATTTATACTTCCGGTTCAACAGGTAAACCCAAAGGAGTTTTGGTTGAACATCGAAATGTAGTGCGTCTTTTCCACGCTACCCAAGAGTGGTATAAATTTAATTCTTCAGATGTGTGGACGCTGTTTCACTCCTATGCTTTTGATTTTTCTGTATGGGAAATGTGGGGGGCGCTACTGTATGGAGGACGTTTAGTTATAGTGCCCTATTTAATCAGTCGTTCTCCTGAAGATTTTTATCATCTTTTGGCTCATGAGAAAGTAACAGTTCTGAACCAAACTCCATCAGCTTTTCGTCAATTAATTTCCATCGAAGAGTTGTTAAAATCTCCACCAGAATTAAGTCTGCGTTTAGTTATCTTCGGTGGGGAAGCGTTAGATTTACAAAGTCTCCGCCCTTGGTTTAAGCGACATGGCGATGCCAAACCACAATTGGTAAATATGTATGGTATTACTGAAACTACCGTTCATGTCACCTATCGCCCGTTAACTGAAGCAGACTTGAATAGCAAAGGAAGTGTTATCGGTCGAGCAATTCCTGACTTACAACTGTATATTTTAGACTCCTACTTGCAACCCGTTCCTATTGGGATTCCCGGAGAAATTTACGTTGGCGGTGCTGGAGTGACGCGGGGTTACTTAAACCGCGAACAATTGAGTGCAGAGCGATTTATTGCCGATCCATTTAATCCAAATACCGAGGCTCGTCTCTATAAAACTGGCGATTTAGCGCGGTATTTGCCCAATCGAGAAATTGAATATTTGGGACGAATTGACCATCAAGTAAAAATCCGAGGTTTCCGCATTGAATTAGGAGAAATTGAAGCCGCTTTAGGTCAGCATTCCAGCGTGGGAGAAAATCTGGTAATTCAAAAGTCAGATGGCGACGGGAATAAGCAATTAGTTGCTTATATTGTTCCCAAATTAAACACAGCTTTCCCAGTGGTGCAGATGTTAAAATTGCAACGGCAGGGTATTCTTCAGCCAGAATCCTGCTATGAATTAGCCAATGGGATGACAATTGTTCATCAAAACAAAAGTGAAACTGACTTTGTTTATCAAGAAATTTTTCAAGAGCGATGCTATCTAAAACATGGCATTACTCTAAATGATGGCGATTCTGTAATTGATGTGGGAGCTAATATTGGCTTATTTACTTTATTTGTGGCTCATCAATGTAAAAATGCCAAGATTTATGCTTTTGAACCTCTGCCACCTCTGTATGAAAAGTTGCGTTTGAATGTTGAGCTTTATGGGGTTAATGCTCAGGTTTTTCAACTGGGAATTTCTCAAGAATCGAGACAAGCCACGTTTACTTATTATCCTCATAATACCGTTGTGTCTGGACAGTACGCCGATGCTGAACAAGAGCGAGAAACTGTCAAAACTTTCTTGTTAAATCAGGAACAAGAATTTGTCACAGGGGAGAATATTGACCAATGGTTAGAAGAGCGATTAAAGGGAGAACAATTTACCTGTGAGTTGACAAGTCTCTCGGAGATGATTCGGAAGTTGCAGATTGAGCGGATTGACTTACTAAAAGTTGATGCTGAGAAAAGCGAAGGAGATGTTTTAGCGGGAATTGCAGCAGAAGATTGGAAAAAAATCAAGCAGTTGGTGATCGAAGTTCACGATATTGAAGGACGATTGCAGTCAATTCAAGAAATGCTGATCGAGCGGGGTTATACATTGGTTATTGAACAAGATAAACTGTTAGAAAATACCAATTTGTATAGCGTGTATGCTCGGTTAGTCACCGATGAAAACCAAGCTTTAAGTCGAGAGCATCAAGCTGATGTGGAGTTAAATTGGCAGTGGAGCAGTCAAAATAAACTATTAACAGACTTGCGGCAATTCCTACAAGCTCAATTGCCAGAGTATATGATTCCTTCTGCATTTGTGCTGTTGGATGCTTTCCCGCTTACGGTTAATGGCAAAATTGATACTCGCAGTCTTCCTGAACTCAATGCCAACGGTGCTATCCGTAAAACGTCAGAAAATCCTCAAACTGAAATCGAACAAAAAATTGCAGCCGTTTGGCAGGAAGTTCTCAAATTAAATGCTGTGGGGCGCGATGATAATTTCTTTGAAGTTGGCGGACATTCTTTGCTTTTGATCCAAGTGAATCAAAAGTTAAACGCGGCTTTAAATGCGAAATTGTCGATGTTAGAAATGTTCCAATATCCGACGATTCGGGCTTTAGGGGAACGTCTGAGCGAAACTAAACTGGAATCTGCTCCAACAACCGATAATAAAGGTCGTCGTCCTGAGCGTCAAAATTTGCTGCAACAACAACGAAAAGCTCGACAACAAAAACGCTAAAGTTCGTCAGAGTGCCCGCCCGCCAGGGAATTATAGCACCCGCCAAGACGGTTAGGACAAAAAACGCCCTATCCCACCCTATGAGCTCTGTAGGGGCGGGTTCACCGATATCTGTGGCACCAAACAGACAGGCCAGAAAACCCGCCCCATCCCCACCCACCAATTCCCAATTAATTGTATGTAATTCGTGGTTGGGGCCTGTTGATGGACATTATTAG
>JBEDKD010000021.1:0-3743 GCA_041172365.1 Cyanobacteriota bacterium
AAGCAAGAGTTTGGGCTATTAACAATGTCATAAACCTCAAGGTTGCTATAAAAACAAGACACACAAGAAGCGCGAGCGCGTCTTTTTTCTAAAGACGCGATCGCTCTTCTTATTGTTTATCCTAGGGACTTCTCTCCCTACTCGTTTTTAGTGATGTGGAAAAATACGAAACGTCAAAACATCACTACACCATTACATTAAACCCAATTGGGAGAGAATCCCTTGACCAGTCAATAACTCAGTTGCAAGACCGATAACGAAGCCCAGCATTGCCAGACGACCGTTCCAGGTTTCCGCAAACTCAGTAAAGCCTAACTTTGTCTCTTTGTTATCCATGATCAGAAACCTCCATCTCAAGCATCTTTAATAAAAGTTAACACACTTCTGGCAGATGTGCAACATTTCGTAATATTTTTTTTTTACCTGGGATGGGGACTAGGGATTGGGGACTAGGGATTGGGGACTAGGGATTGGGGGCTAGGGATTGGGGACTTTGGCAAAAAAAGAAACCGGGTTTCTTGAAGAAACCCGGTTTCTGAGATCAGCACGAAGGCTAGAAGATAAAGACTTTAGGCCTTGGCGAAGTTAGCCGCGGCGAAGTCCCAGTTAGCCAATTTATCGAGGAAATTAGCAATATAACCCGGACGAGCATTTTGGAAATCCAGATAATACGCGTGTTCCCACACATCCAAAGTTAATAAAGGAGTTTGCCCCAACGCGATCGGAGTTTCCGCGTTCGCGGTTTTAGTCACCTTCAGAGTGCCATTATCCAAAACCAACCAAGCCCAACCACTGCCAAATTGGGTAGTAGCCGCGGCCTTAAAATCTTCCTTAAACTTCTCGAAGCTGCCAAAATCCGCATTAATTTTCTCAGCTAAAGCACCTGTGGGAGCTCCACCGCCACCAGCTTTGAGGGAATTCCAGAAAAAAGTGTGATTCCACACTTGAGCCGCGTTATTGAAGACACCCACTTTAGAGGGATCATTGTAGGTTGCTTTAACGATATCTTCCAGAGACTTATCGGCCAATGGAGTATCCTTAATCAAATTATTCAGGTTCGTGACATAGGCCGCGTGATGCTTCCCATGATGGAAAGAGAAAGTTTTCGCGGACATCCCAGAGGACTCCAAAGCATTGTCAGCAAAAGGTAAAGAAGGCAGTTCAAATGCCATTGTGTTCGATCCTCTCTTAGTTTTTTTCGATAGACTCGACAGGTGAGCTCGGATCATTAAGATTCCTTGCATCCTCTGACATGAGGGTTTACCTGTCCGTCAATAAATCTTTACATTAAAGACATTGTAAACTACTTGTGACCTTCGGGCTAGGCGCGATCGGGGATTGACTCCCGTCACTTTCTCATCTATATCATAACTTTTTTAAATAGAAAACCTATTGAAGTATAAGTGAGAGTTAAGATAAGCTAGGCTCTAGTGAAAAAAAGGAGCCCGCCATGCAAGAAAAGTTAAGCCATCATCGCTCAACCAACTCAGAGCCTTGGATCAATCTCACTTGGGTAGTTCGGACACTAGAAACAATTCAAGACTTAATCGTAATTTCCCTTTGTATCGGTTTATTTGCCTTCATGGTAATTCAGATCCGAGATATGTTTGTTTCACTGTTACCACCCCTCAATTTTCAACAAGTAACCGCGGATATTCTCTTTTTATTAATACTGGTAGAATTATTCCGACTTTTAATTATTTACTTACAAGAGCAACGGGTATCAATTGGTGTCGCGGTAGAAGTAGCCCTCGTTTCAGTATTACGAGAAGTAATTGTGCGGGGTGTATTAGAAACCTCTTGGGTACAGATATTATCCACCGCGGCATTTTTGTTAGCATTAGGGATGTTATTAGTAATTCGAGTGTGGCTTCCTCCCACCTTTGAAGGCATTGATCCAGAACAAACAGTTTCTAGTCGCAGAAAACTCTTTTTAGAACAACAATCCTTAGAAGATATGGCAGCCGAAGTTAGTAAAGTCGAACATGAACATAAATAGAAATAAAAATCGAGTAAATTGGTAGGGAAACGGCAGTGCCGTTTCCCTACAGTTTTTTGGGGACTCACATCCTCTTAATTTTTAGCTGTAAATGATTGAGCAACACCCGCATTTTTAAGAGGATTTCCCAAATCGAAATAATCTTCCATCCACAGCGAACCAAGTAATGCACCATGATTCATAAATTCTTTAACTCCGGGCATATCCGCGGTTCTTTTGGCTTGAGTAAAGCCTTTTAAATCTCGATATAATACCCATAATTCCTCTGGTTTTAAACTATCGACAAAAAATGGGGAATGGGTTGTTACCATTAATTGAGTATTAGCAGAAGCCGAACGACATTCTTCGGCAAGTTGAGGTAATAAACGCGGATGTAAATGATGTTCTGGTTCTTCTATTCCCACTAATTGCGGGGGAGTGGGGTCAAATAATACTGTCAGATAAGCTAAGAGTTTTAATGTACCATCAGAGGCAAACTTTGCCAGAATCGGATGAGAAAACGGAGCATCTTTAATTTCCAACAAAAGTCTGCAATCCTGCATAATAGAAGCTTCGACTTTTTCGAGGCGTGGAATACGATTAGAAAGGGTTTTTAGTATTTCTTCTAACCGTTGGGGATGTTGTTCTTTTAGGTATTGGATAACATTAGGTAAATTGTCACCAGTAGGAGATAATCTTTCCTGGGCCCCTGCTTCGGGAAGACTGCGAGTATGATCCGCGGTTAAATAGGATAAATACCAACCTGTAATAAAACGTCTTAAGGCACTAACGCGGGGATGTTTGGCAAATTGTCCTAATGTATTTACTGCTAATAAGTCGGGGGATGCTAGTTGTTCGCTGATCCTTTCACCTTCTTCATCAGGACTTTCGCCACTAATGACTTGTCCTTCCCCTTTTCTGAAGTCTAAAAAGCGAAAAGGTTTACCTTGATTGCCTCTTCTCCAATGTAGCCATTCTTCAGCAATATAGGGACGATTATTTTCTTCATCTATGGCGAGATGATAGGTGATTAAATGCGATTTTGATGTCTCTCGATATTTTAATTCAATGATGATGCAGCCATCACTATCTCTGGTGCGTAATTCTCGAAATCTGCCCCGTCTATCCCATGCTTTTCTGAGGCTTTCGGTGAAACATTCTCCCAGGAAAGCGAAGACATCAAAAATCGTTGATTTTCCGCTGCCATTGGGACCCCAAAAGACGGTTAAGGGGGTAATATTTTTGAGTTCGAGATTATGTAAAGCACGATAATTTTGGACTTTGAGATATTCTATACGAGGGATAGATTTCATTATTTCATTTCACTGTTACTTTTAGGGCTTACGCAAAGAAACCCGCTTTCCTAAGACATCTCCCCAAAATCCGATCAAAGGCAGGGTTAGCCTACCCTACAGTAGTTTTTGGATATGTCTCTAGTATACCTTCACCAAATTTAGGGCGGGCACGCACCATCCACCGCCCCTACAGACTACGGATTTTGGGGGTTTTATCGTTGTTGGCGAAGGTATTGTTTTCCAGAGGATTGAAACATTCTTAATTTTACTGGAGGAGCGGAGGTTTCTCACCGAGATTGTGATATAGCACCCGCCAAGACGGTTAGGACAAAAAAACGCCCCATCCCCACCCTATTATCTCTGTAGGGGCGGGTTTGCCCGAATTTATCCCACGAACAAATAACCTCGAAAAACCCGCCCCACCCCACTAATAATGTCCATCAACAGGCCCCAACCACGAATTACATGGA
>JBEDKD010000022.1:0-15086 GCA_041172365.1 Cyanobacteriota bacterium
TTACATGAGATACCAAATCCAGAATTGTTTGTACATCTTCAGGATATAGAAAATTCTAATTGGAAAAACTTAAGAAATACTTTAAAACAAAAACTGGGTTTAAAGTTAACTTGCGCTCCTCCTCAAGCCAAAAGGGAGGTTTTATTTAAAGCGATATTAGAGGCAACAACCCCTATTGCAATTTGGACACGATGCCCGGTTGCTCATTGCGATTTAGCAGCAGAAATTGATCGAATTTTAACCCTAAACAATTTAAGTCTTTTATGTGAATCCGTTCAGAAAGTTAGAGCCGAAGCTGATGCTCAAAGGTTGGATGATCCAACTCTCGATCATTTAGGATTTCATTTAGCCCTCCTTTGGGAAGATCCCCATCGTCTTACACCTGATGTAATGCTAGAATTAAAAACACCCGGCCCCTAACAAGGAGTTTAAACTAAAACCATGAACGACTGGAAGATTTTTAAAGGAAATAGTCAACCCCATGATGAGATTAATCGCCTACCCCCTCCCCCCAGTTGGCGGGAATTTACCGGGGTGGATGATAAAATGGTTGCTGAAATAGAATCTCGCGGGCAAAAGTTTTGTCAGCGTTTAGCCAAAAATACTAGGGATGAGGAACGCGGCAAAAGTTTCCGCATTCAAACTGATAATATTAATGACCGCAATAGTGTCATTAATATGGTCAATGCGGCCCTATATTTAAGACGACCTTTATTAGTTACCGGAAAACCGGGGACGGGTAAAACTTCTTTGGCTTATGCGGTAGCTTATGAGCTAAATTTAGGCCCTGTTTTACCTTGGTATATTACCGCCCGTTCAACTTTACAAGAAGGATTATATCGCTATGACGCGATCGCTCGTCTTCAGGATGTGCAAATGGGCGATAAAAGTAAAGATATCGGTCGCTATATTCAATTGGGACCATTAGGAACAGCTTTATTACCATCCCGTCGTCCGCGTGTATTGTTGATTGATGAAATCGACAAAAGTGATATTAATTTACCCAACGATTTACTCAATTTATTTGAAGAAGGAGAATTTGATATCCCAGAATTAGCCCGCATTTCTAAAGAAGTAAATCAGGTAGAAGTTAGAACTTATGATGGGATGGACGTACCCATAAAAGACGGTAAAGTGCGTTGTCTGAATTTTCCCTTTATTATTTTAACCAATAACGGTGAGCGAGATTTTCCCCCCGCATTCTTACGGCGATGTTTAAGATTAAATATGCCCTATCGTCCTGATGCCACCGCGTTAATGGAAATTGTCAAAGCCCATTTAGATAAAGATGATTTAACTAAAGATAAGACTAAAATAGATAACTTAATCGAAAAATTTATCAGCCTACGAGATGACGGAGACGGGGATATTGCTACGGATCAACTGTTGAATGTGGTTTACATGGTGACTCGCGAGTTTAAACCTGAACAAGCCGAAGAAAATGATCTAATTAATGTCTTAATGAAATACTTAAGCAGTGCGGAGGATAGATGATTAACAGATTAATTACCGCGTTAAGTCAGGAATTGGAATTGTCAGCCAAAGAAATTGCTGATACAATTTGGTTGGCATTGCAAATGGATCAATTTTCTGCTGAAGACATTGATCCCCAACCCCCATTAAAAAAGGGGGAGTTAGAGCAACCTCCATTAAAACAAGGGGATTTAGAGCAACCTCTAAAAAGGGGGGAGTTAGAGCAACCTCCATTAAAAAAAGGGGATTCAGAGAAAAGAACAACAAAGCAGTCGCAACAGGAACAAAAAGCGGGGATTTATCCCAGAAATGACTCATCAAAATCTTCAGGTTTATCTATCAGAGTGCCTGATGCTTCTTCTCTGCGGGAACCTTTGATGTTAGCACGCGCTTTAAAACCCTTAATGCGTCGGGTTACTTCCGGGCGAGAATTGGTTTTAGATGAAGTCGCGACGATTCAACAAATTGCAGATCAAGGACTTTGGATACCGATATTAAAACCAACATTAGAACCTTGGTTAGACTTGGATTTAGTCGTTGATGAATCCATCTCTATGCAAATTTGGAGACATACAATTAAAGAGTTAGAAAGACTGTTAAAAAATTATGGAATTTTTCGAGATGTGCGAGTTTGGGGATTGATGATTGATGACAATCAACAAGTAAAAATTCGTCGCGGTATCGGTGCAAGTTCTAAGCATCAATCTCCCCGGAGTCCGAAAGAATTAATTGACCCCAGTGGGCGGCGTTTAGTCTTAGTTGTCAGTGATTGTGTATCATCTTTATGGCGCAGTGGAAAGGTTACGCCTGTATTAGAAATGTGGGCAAAACAAGGGTTAATGGCAATTATCCAAATGTTGCCTAAATGGATGTGGAAAAGAACGGCTTTAGGCTGGGCTACTGAAGTGTGGTTGCGGGCATTAAGTCCAGGGGTATTTAATCAGAATTTAATCGCGCAGGAAGTGTATTTATCATGGGATGAAGTGGAGGAGGAAAGGGTGGTTAAAGTTCCGGTTTTTACTTTGGAACGCGATCGGGCAGAAATTTGGGCGCAAATGTTAGCAGGAAAGGGGAGTATTTGGGCATCGGGATATCTGTTTAAGTTAGAGAATGCTAATAGAAAAGAAAGTGGATTATTTAATTTTACGGGTGATTGGAGTGCAGAAAATCGCGTGCAAGGGTTTCGGGTGACAGCTTCACCAATGGCGCGAAAATTGGCGGGTTTATTGGCTTCTGCTCCTGTAATTACTTTACCGATTGTGCGATTAATTCAGGAAAGTTTTTTAAAAGATTCTCTACAAGTTAATGTGGCTGAGGTATTTTTAGGGGGATTATTAAAGCCATTATCTGAAATTAATGCCGAAACCAATCCTGATCAGGTTCAATATGATTTTATGGATGGGGTGCGGGAGTTATTGCTTGATTCTGTGCCTTCTGATTATGTGTTGAATGTGATTGATGAGGTATCGAAGTATGTAGCGAAAAAACTGGGTTTATCGGTGGCGGATTTTGCGGCGGTTTTGAAGAAAGAGCAACCTGTTATAAATAGTGAGATGGCTGAGGAAGTTGGTTATTTTGCGACGGTGAAGGCTCAGGTTTTGCGGCGTTTGGGTGGGGAATATGCCAAGTTTGCTGAGGAGTTGGATCGTCCTATTAAACTACCTCTTAATTTTTTATGGCAAGAGGGTAATACAAATATTTATAGTCTGTGTACAGATGAACCTTGGACTTTACCTTTTGATGCGTTAGTAATTCCCACTAGCTATATAATTTTTGGTGCTGGATTTGCAAAAGCATTTAAGGATTTCTTAAGTGAAGAAAGTTTTAGCATACTTATTACTTCAATTAATCAAGCTAAAGATGAAAATAAACTATCTGTAATTAGTCCTGAATCACCTTTACTGGTTTCTTTACCATCTGAAATTAAATCTCAGTTTCCTCAAATAGATATTGCTCAATCTAATCAATTTCTTATTTTTACCACTGTAGAATCTTTACAACCAAATGTTCATAATGCTTTTAAAGCTATTCAAGGATTAATTTGGAAGATAGAAAATCAAGGAATTAACCGTGTTGTACTTCCCTTACTAGGAACAGGAAATAATGGTCTGCCTATAACTAAAGTAGCTATTGCTATGTTATCAGCACTTACTGAATCTTTAAATAAGTTATCATCTAATTCCATTAAAGAAATTATTTTTGTAGATAAAAATGAAAGCACTATTGACATTATTAATAAAGTTGCTCATAATTTATTTTCTCAGAAAGAGATAGATGACGTTCAGCTACTTTCCGTCCAAGGAATTGACTACACTCAATTACGGGATTTATTGGCAGCAGGTAAATGGGAAGAAGCCGATGAAGAAACAGCAAGATTAATGTTTAAAGTCGCTGACAGGGAAGAGGAAGAGGAGTTAAGGATTGAAGACATTGAGAATTTTTCTTATACTGATTTACAAACAATTGATCAACTTTGGGTAAAATATAGTAATGGTCATTTTGGTTTTAGTGTTCAGAAAAAAATCTGGCAAGAATTAGGTGAACAAGTAAATATTGAAACTGAGCGAAAATTGGGGGAACGCTTAGGATGGTTTGATTCAGATGAATGGTGGTTAGACTACGATGATTATACTTTTTCTTTAGATGCTCCTAAAGGACATCTTCCGGCAAGTTGGGATTGCTGGGGGATTGATGGTTACGAAGTTCATTCAACTTGTTTGCTTCTGTCAAGACTTTTAGATTCCGTCAAAAATAAACAAGTTGACTACACTCAATTGGGTAACTTATTAGCAGAAGATAAATGGAAAGAAGCTGATGAAGAAACAGCAAGATTAATGTTGAAAATAGCTGACAGAGAAAGAGAAGGATGGTTAAGAGTTGAAGATATTGAACAATTTCCTAGTCGCGATTTACAAACCATCGACCAACTTTGGGTAGAATACAGTAATGGGCGGTTCGGGTTTAGTGTCCAGAAACAAATTTATCAAAGTTTGGGTGGTACAAAAGAATTTAATCAAAAAATAACAGAAGCCTTTTGGCACAAGGTAGGATTAATTATCAATAATCAACATTATTGGTCACAATATGATAATCTGATCTTTAATCTATCTGCTCCTATCGGTCATTTACCTATTAGATATGATGTGAACACACCTGCTGGTGTGATTGGCATAGTAGAGGGGCTTCTTTCCCGTCCAGATTTAGTTTTACCTGAAGTTAAAAATAAACAATCTGAAACCTTACAAACTTATCAATTTGAAACTGTTACTGTAAATCGTAAAGGCAAAATTATCAAAACAGAAACAAAGAAAGCACAATATTTTTTGGAAAAATTACCCAATAATGTCCTATTAGAAATGGTTGCTATTCCGGGGGGGGAGTTTATGATGGGTTCCCCAGAAGGAGAAGGTAATGATTGGGAAAAACCACAACATAAGGTAACAGTAAAACCTTTTTTTATCGGTAAATATCCTGTTACTCAAGCTCAATGGCAAGCTGTTGCTAACTTGCCCAAATTGAATCGCAATCTTAATCCAGATCCATCCCATTTCAAAGGTGATAATCGTCCAGTAGAAAATGTTAACTGGTATGATGCGGTGGAATTTTGTGATCGTCTTTCCACATATACTCAGAGACAATACAGATTACCATTTGAAGCCGAATGGGAATATGCTTGTCGTGCTGGTACAACCACACCTTTTAATCTGGGTGAAACTTTAACTCCAGAATTAGCAACCTATGGAAGCAGTAGAAGTAAGTGGAATACTATTGATTATAATTATAAAGATCCTATAAGCCGTCCTATATTTTTTAATGGTTTTGGATTGTTTGATATGCACGGAACTATATGGGAATGGTGCGCTGATAATTGGCGTAATAATTATGAAAATGTACCTACTGTTCTTATGAGAGGAAACTTTCAGCAAAAATCTTTTCAATCTAGATTTGTTGTACGCGGTGGTTCTTGGGGTAAACCTTTAGAATATTGTTATTCTGCTTATCGACAGTCAGAAGATTCAGATTATAAAAGTGACTTCAATGGGTTTCGGGTAGTGTGTAATCTTGAAATTAAATTGACATAATAGGGGAAATAATTCAGTAATTTGCATAGCAGTCAGGCAATTAGAATCAGCATTTTTATGCTACAACTTTCCCCTTCTTGATTGCCAGAACCTTATGGTTGCATTTTTTGTAGAGATGTATATGATGAGTGTGCTATATAATGCAACCATAAATTATGAAAATAAACCAATAGGACAATATAGACAGGAATGGTTGATCAATGGAAATGGTTCAAAGAAACCCGGTTTCGAGGCTTCTCGGTGGAGTGAAAGAAACCGGGTTTCTGTGCTCAATTTTGGTTGAGCGACACAAAGGGTTGAAAGAAACCCGGTTTCTGGGGCTTCTCGGTGGGGTGAAAGAAACCGGGTTTCTGTGCTCAATTTTGGTTGCGCGACACAAAGGGTTGAAAGAAACCCGGTTTCGAGGCTTCTCGGTGGGGTGAAAGAAACCGGGTTTCTGTGCTCAATTTTGGTTGAGCGACACAAAGGGTTGAAAGAAACCCGGTTTCTGGGGCTTCTCGGTAGGGTGAAAGAAACCCGGTTTCTGTGCTCAATTTGGGTTGAGCGACACAAAGGGTTGAAAGAAACCCGGTTTCGATGCTTCTCGGTGGAGTGAAAGAAACCGGGTTTCTGTGCTCAATTTGGGTTGAGCGATGGAAATGGTTGAAAGAAACCCGGTTTCTCTGGCTTCGGAGAATCACAATTTAACAGTTAATGGTTTCGGTAATTGTTTCCCCCTAGCTTCATAATCCTCAATCAAAAGCTCTAACACTTCCTCAGCATTTTTCAAGGCTTCCTGATAAGTGTCGCCATGAGTATGAGAATATGAGCCAAATTCAGGTAAAGTGACAAGATAGGTTTTATCCGGTTCTGACCATTGAATTAAAATACTATATTGAGAGCGCATTATTCGTCTTCCTCCTCTAAATTTTCCCAGGATTTTAATGCTTTTTCAATATCCTTTTCTCGATCGCGTTTGCCATCTACACCATCTTGCCAGAAAGGGTTACACTGTCTTCTAACGTTTCTTCGAGTGGGGTTGGGGCGACAGAAACAGGGTTTCTGGAAACAAGAAATTCACCCAGAAACCCGGTTTCTTCGCTGATTTGTATTAACCTTAAAGTAATTGTAGAAAACCCTCACCACGATGTAACAAATTATTGAATTCCCTTTCCACCTCTTCCTGAAAATCTTCCGTGTGTCCCTCCCCCATCACATCATTATCATCCTCTGATAAATCTGACACAATCATATTAATCGCGTCATTTAAACAGGTAAGCCCTTCTGTGCAAATTGAATCCTGTCCCAGGGGACCGGGAATTTCCGAACTATAGGCAATATACCATTCCCCATCTTGTTCTACGATCGCGGTAAATTCAGTTTTCATGGTTAAATTTATTTCTTACTGTATTCTAGTATCACACCCCAAAAATAAACCCATCTACCCTCCTACAAATAATGTTTTTCCCAACCCTAAAAGTCTGTGTCAACTCTATCCAGACACCCTGTTCCTGTCACCCATTGACAACATAAACGCCAGAGAAAAACTAACCCACTATCTAATTATCACACAAGAATCCTGAAAAACCTCAATTCTTTATGATTTTATAACTATTTCCCAAAGACCTTGGCAAATGTCATTTTTTTAGAGACAATATAGATTATGTTTACCATCGTCACATTGATGACAATAGGTAAAACGGAAAATCAAAATCTGAAATCATATTGAGGGGATAAGGGAGTTTGACCCGAAAAAAGCCCCCCCAGGAGGAGAAAAATGAGAGGTTCATTTTCCAACTATCAACAAAACAATGGAACACAAATTACAATTGTCTATGACAATGGAGAATCAGAATCCTATAATTTACCCATGTCTTCGGAGGTATTTGCCCAACAATTACCGCAAATTTTATCACAAGCTTGGCTTACCCTCCATTTAGGTGATCAAACGGTGATGCTTCTCACCAGCAAAATCACTAAAATAGAAGTGAAACCACCCCTTACCCAAATTCAAGGGGCGGGTGTTCTTTCTGAGGTCCAACGAGTCACTACGATGCAACGTGGTGCCGCGGGACGTTTGGCAATGTCGGAATAAATTTTACTCAAAAACATCATGGTTTCTGTCAGTTTAATTCGTGCTAATTCTTACGATATTTCTTCCTTACAAGAATCTCTGGTATCTCTTCTGGAACCTTTAGGGGGAATGTCTGCTTTTGTGAAGACGGGCGATCGCGTACTTTTAAAACCAAATTTGCTCACAGGCTCTCGGCCGACGAAAGAATGTGTCACTCGTCCAGAAGTAGTTTATTGTATCGCGAAAATGGTAATCGAAGCTGGCGGAAAACCATTTTTAGGAGATAGTCCCGCCTTTGGTAGTGTCATCGGAGTCGCGAAGGCAAATGGTTATTTACCCTTCTTAGAAGAATTGCAAATACCCGCGATCGAATTTCATGGGAAAAACTATGAGACAGGGAGTGATAATTTTCATAACTTACGTCTCTCCAAAGAAGCAATGGACGCGGATGTAGTGATTAATATTCCCAAACTGAAATCTCATACTCAATTAACCCTGACAATGGGGGTAAAAAATCTCTTTGGTTGTGTACCGGGTAAAATGAAAGCTTGGTGGCACATGGAAGCCGGGAAAAGTAGTGCTAAATTTGGGGAAATGTTGGTGGAAACCGCCAACGCGATCGCGCCTAATTTAACCATATTAGACGCGATTATTGGGCACGAAGGCAACGGGCCCAGTGGAGGGGAACCTCGATTTTTAGGAATTTTAGGGGCATCATCTAATGTCTTTGCCCTCGATCGCGCCTTTGTAGAAATCCTCAACATAGAACCCGAAACCGTACCCACGATCGCCGCGTCTCAGAAATTAGGATTATGTGTTGATTTTGAGGAGATAGAATTTCCTTTAAGGCAGGCAAAAGAGTGTCAAATCAATGATTGGAAATTACCGGATAATTTAATCCCCATAGACTTCGGTTTACCCCGTGTGATTAAATCAACTTTCCGACATCTTTATATTCGTTTCATTAAAGAACCCATGAGGATGTACGCGAGACGTTAAAGGCAGAAATAAGAAACAGCAATAAACCCAGTTTATCCCCCCCAAAAAACTGGGTTTCTTTTATTGATGGTATTGAGCTACAGGCAGAGTATGGAGTAATTGCTAAAAATAGCAGTTTTTCTTCGGTTAAAATCGGTTGACATTAGGTATTTTTATGATATAATATTGATGTTTATTACCCCAAATAGGTATTTAATATGACTTCAAAAAAAGGTAAAATTTTAGTAACGGGTGGTGCGGGTTATATAGGTTCCCACGCGGTTTTAGAATTAAAACGGGCGGGCTATGATGTAGTGATTTTAGATAATTTAGTCTATGGCCATCGTGATATCATTGATGATGTCTTAAAGGTAGAATTAGTTGAGGGTGATATTAGTAATCGCGCTCTTTTAGATAAATTATTTAGTCAGGATGATTTTAGCGCGGTAATGCACTTTTCTGCCTATGCTTATGTAGGGGAATCGGTGACAGAGCCGGCGAAATATTACCGAAATAATGTGGTATCAACCCTTGTGCTTTTAGAAGCAATGCTAGAGAAAGGGATCAAGAATTTTGTCTTTTCTTCCACTTGTGCTACCTATGGAATCCCCCAGAGTATCCCCTTAATAGAAGATCATCCCCAAAATCCCATTAATCCCTATGGCATGACGAAATTAATGGTGGAGAAAATTCTCGCGGATTTTGATAGTGCCTATGGTTTAAAATCGGTATGTTTCCGTTATTTTAATGCCGCGGGTGCTGATCCGAGTGGATTATTAGGGGAAGATCATAATCCCGAAACCCATTTAATTCCTTTAGTGTTATTCGCCGCGTTAGGAAAACAGGAGTCTGTGTCAATTTTTGGTACGGATTATGACACCCCTGATGGTACTTGTATTCGTGATTATATTCATGTCAATGATTTGGCATCTGCTCACATTTTAGGATTAGAATATTTGTTAAAGTCCCGCAAATCTGACGCGTTTAATTTAGGAAATGGGGGCGGTTTTTCCGTGAGAGAGGTGTTAGATACAGCCCGTAAAGTTACTGGTAAAGAGATTCTCGCTCTGGAGCGTGATCGTCGTGCAGGAGATCCTCCTATATTAGTGGGAAGTAGTGAGAAAGCGCGAACAATATTAGGATGGAATCCCCAATATCCCGATTTAGAAAATATTATTAGTCATGCTTGGAAATGGCATCAACATCGTCACGGATAATGCGAGATTAACCCGCTTTTTTCCCAGTGAAAGACTTAAATTTTGATCTTAATATATAGGTTGATAATGCGGGTGTCCTCGCGTGTAGCAGACTACCGGCGCACTTCCGACTCGTATCCTCATTTTCGTGAAGTGGTATCAGCGGTTGTTTTCCTTATGTTAGAATGACAAAGAAAGATTCCGGGCAAAAATTATGATAACCGCGATCGCGCCTCAGACAAAAAATCAAACAGTCATTAATTTTCCCCAATGGCAAATCGCCACCTGGGAAGATTATGTAAATTATCGTGATCATCCTGACTCAGAGCGAGTTAGACTATTCTTTAATGGCACACATCTTTTAATTGACATGGGTAACGAAGGAATTAATCACTCTAAAGTGTCCGATCTTTTTACGCTGTTATTTGGTTTCTGGTTTACATTCCAAGATCAACAAACTGCCGAGTCTCTAGGACGTTGTTTATTAGAAAAACATCAAATGCGAGCCGCCGCACCGGATTTAGTATTATATATTGGGGAAAATATACCCCAATGGCAAGAAGGCGAACCCCGTCGTATTGATCTTAATCAATGGCGAGTTCCCGATTTAGTAGGGGAAATTTCTGATACGACTTTAGCCACAGATTTAGATGAGAAAAAAAAGCTTTATGCCGATTTAGAAATCCCTGAATATTGGGTAATTGATGTCAAAGGAAAACAAGTCTTTGCTTTTCGCTTACAATCGGATCATACTTATCAACAAATTGCGACTTCCCTCGCGTTAAAAGATTTACCCATTGTCTTATTAGAAGAAACGTTACAACAGTTAACCCAGGGAACCAATATTAGTGCAGCCAATTGGTTTAGAAACGCGATCACGCAGTAGTTAGAATGAGCAGTAAAATATGAGGGTGATACTCCTTTGGGAGCATCATATTCGTGAATTATGTTATAATTGCTAATAAAAGCTTCCGGGTAAAATTATGATAACCGCGATCGCGCCTCAGACAAAAAATCAAACAGTCATTAATTTTCCCCAATGGCAAATCGCCACCTGGGAAGATTATGTAAATTATCGTGATCATCCTCACTCAGAGCGAGTTAGACTATTCTTTAATGGCACACATCTTTTAATTGACATGGGTAACGAAGGAATTAATCACGCGACTTTTAGTGATCTTTTGACAATGCTATTTTTTATCTGGTTTTCTCGTGAACCCGATAAAATCGCAGCTTCTCTAGGGCGTTGTTTATTAGAAAAACCCAAAACGCGATCAGCCGCCCCTGATTTAGTATTATATATTGGGGAAAATATCCCCCAATGGCAAGAAGGAGAACCCCGTAGAATTGATCTTAATCAATGGCGAGTTCCCGATCTGGTTGGGGAAATTTCTGATACGACTTTAGCCACAGATTTAGATGAGAAAAAAAAGCTTTATGCTGATTTAGAAATCCCTGAATATTGGGTAATTGATGTCAAGGGAAAACAAGTCTTTGCTTTTCGCTTACAATCGGATCATACTTATCAACAAATTACGACTTCGCTCGCGTTAAAAGATTTACCCATTGTCTTATTAGAAGAAACTTTACAACAGTTAACTCAGGGAACCAATATTAGTGCGGCCAATTGGTTTAGAAACGCGATCGCGCAGTAGTTTTACGAGAGTAGTGTCTCAGAAACCCGTTTTCTTGGCTTGTTGGGACTTGGGTGGGAGTCAGAAACCGGGTTTCTATCAAAATCTCTGGTTTGTAGCTGAAACTGTCTTAGAAACCCGGTTTCTTGGCTTGTTGGGACTTGGGATGAGGGTTCAGAAACCGGGTTTCTATCAAAATCTCTGCAAGGCAACCAAAACTGTCTCAGAAACCCGGTTTCTTAAATCTCTTCTCCATTAGTGAGCCTGAAGGGTTAAGGTAGTGCTATGTCAAAATTAGTTTTAGAATAAAATAAATCATTCACGTTTAAAAATTGCCGTAATGAATGAAACGACTGGCTGGTTAAAGCGCATTACCCAAACCCCGGGTCAGTGTGGTGGTCGTCCCTGTATTCGAGGGATGCGAATTCGTGTCACCGATATTTTAGAAATGTTAGCTGAAAACGTTAGCATTACAGAAATTTTAGAAGACTTCCCTGATTTGGAACAGGCAGATATTCAAGCTTGTCTGCTGTTCGCGGCACGACGCACTGATTTTCCCAGGCTGACAGCATGAAAATTTGGATCGATGCTCAACTGCCGCCCACACTGGCAAATTGGCTAACAGAAACTTTTGGTTTGGAAGCGAGTGCATTGCGAGATTTGAGACTTCGGGATGCTCAAGATATGGAAATTTTTGAAGCTGCACGAGCCGAAAATGCGGTGATTATGACGAAAGATAGCGACTTCATCGACTTGGTGTGTCGGTATTGATCGCCTCCTCAAATTTTGTGGCTAACTTGTGGCAATGTCACTAACCGCAACTTGCGACAATTGTTGACTGCTACTTTGCCTGATGCGTTAGAGCAATTGCGGCAAGGGGAAATGATTGTAGAAATTAGCAACCGTTAGTGATTAAAAGACATATTGTGGGAGTCAGAAACCGGGTTTCTATCAAAATCTCTGGCTTTTTGCCAAAACTGTTTCAGAAACCCGGTTTCTTAAATCTCTTCTCCGTTAGGGACGCGATCGCGATCGTCGGTGAGTTTGTGGCAAAAAGTGATGAATTGTGGGATGAGATGTGGGGATTGAGGCAAAAAATGTTAAGATGATTAGCTGTAAAACTGTGGATATGCCATAATTAATCAGACCATGAAATGAGTCATTAACTATGAAAACTTCCATTGAACTTAACGAAGAATTGGTTAAAGAAGCATTACGATTAACAAAGTTTCAGACAGAAAAGGAACTGATTGATTTTGCTTTGCCAGAACTAATTCGGACACGCAAAAAGCGAAATTTACTCGATTTAAGCGGACAAATTGAATTTTCGACTGACTACGACTATAAGGCTTTACGGGAAAACATGGTTTGCGCTTTCGAAATGCCTAAGAAACCCGCTTTCTAGGCTTGGGTTCAGAAACCGGGTTTCTATCAAAATCTCTGGTTTGTAGCTGAAACTGTCGCAGAAACCCGGTTTCTTACTCCTCTAAGTGATTTCGGGGTGGGGAGTGGTGGGGGGATGATGCCAAGCTTGATAAAATTCGGGATAGGGAAGGTTAGCGGCACAGTGCCAAACGACTTTGTAGCATTCATCAAATCGCTTAAAGTTGTTTTGGTAAACTTCATCACTGAAACAATCTTTTAAGGCTGAGACGACTCCTGCATATTGTTCGGGTGTTGTTAAGATTTTTTCCAAACTATCCACTACTTTTCTAAGGGTATCTTTATTTTCAGTTGTTTTTAGAAATTGGACTAAGGCGGCGATGATTTGGGGATGTCCCTTTCCAATGTTCCCCAAACTATACGCCATCTCCCTACGGGTATTTTCATTTTCTGTTGTTTTCAGAAGTTTAACTAAAGCTGTGATTGCCTCTGGATTTCCTTGTCCGATTTCACTCAACCTCGATGCCACCTGCCTACGGATATCTTCATTTTCACTGATTTCTAAAATTCGGACTAAAGCAGTTATTGCCCCTAGATTTCCGGGGTTGATTTTGCCCAAACTATACGCCACCATCCTACAGGTATCTACATTTTCAGTGCTTTTTAGAAGTTGAACTAAGGCAGCGATCGCCCTTGGGTTTTCCTGTCCAATTTCACCTAAACTATACACTGCCTGCATACGGATATCTTCATCCTCAGTCGTTTGCAGAAGTTCAACTAAAGCAGTAATTGCCCCTGGATTTCCCCTTCCTATTTTACCCAAACTATACACCAGGTCTCTACGGATATATTCATTTTCAATCGTTTGGAGAATTTGGATTAAAGCAGTGATCGCTACTCGATTTCCTTGTCCGATGTCACCCAAACTACACCCTATGTGCCAACGGGTATGTTGATCCTCAGCAGTTTCCAGAATTTCAACTAAAGCCTCTATTGCTCTTGGATTTCCTGGGTCGATTTTACCCAAACTACACGCTATGTGCCAACGGGTATGTTGATCCTCAGCAGTTTCCAGAATTTTCACTAAAGCCTCTATTGCTCTTAGATTTCCTGGATCAATTTTACCCAAATGCTCTGCCATCTGCCAACGGGTATGTTGATCCTCAGTAGTTTCCAGAAGTTGGACTAAAGCTGGGATGTCACTTAGATTTCCTTGTCCGATTTTATCCAAATTCAATGCTGCCCAGCTACGGATATTACGGATATATTGTTGATCTGGGCAATGTTCGAGAATTACAGTGAGTTCTGTGATAGCCCATTGTCGAATCGTTTTTGGTATTGACTTTCTCGCCCCTTCTTCAATTGGATTGAGAAAAGTTTGCCATTCTTGTTTTTCAATATTGAAATAACCAAACCCCCACTTCACCACCTGCTTAACAATCTCAGTCGCCAGAGAACTAGCCTTAAACTCATTCACCCCAGTCGCCGCCAGAAAATAGGCTTGATAAGAATAAAAATCTCTGACTTCATCTTCAAAATTCACCAACGCCTCAATAAACCCCTCCTTGTCCTCATCCGCAACATCCCCACGCCCCAACCACAACAAAATCACCTGCTTCCACTGGGGTTCAAAAATCCGATACTCCTTCCCCGCCACCGGAAAATTAACATGATTCCGAGGTAAAAAATAATCCCAAGCCTCCACCGCCAAAGCTGCAAAATACTCCTGAAACGTGGCATGATAAAACGCATAAACCCGTTCACGACGATTTTCCGCCGCCACCCCGACTTCATTTAACCAGCCTAACTTTAAAGCACTATCTAATAGAGAATTCTCATCGGGTTCTCCCAAATATTTACACACAAACCGATGGGTTAAGCGAAACCTTATTCCCTCACTATCTAGGGATGCTTTCGCTAACTCTCCTAAACCTGCATTCAAACTATCTCTTTCCGCTTTTTTCATCGGAAACTCTTTTTTCTTCCACTTATAAATAGACTCCACAAAACTCTCATACAACTCGGCAGTCGTATCCGGTAAATCTCCCTGTTCATCTTGCCAAATTGGGCATAATAAGGTTAAACGGAGGGGATTGCGGCATAAATCCTTAATCCGTTCTTTACCAGAAACTTGCAGTGCTGACCACAAGGATTCTGCTAACTCCACATCCTGTTTTTCCCCTGACAAATTCCTAAACCACCGTTGGATAAACTGCTGCATTTGTTCATCCTGAAACGGTTGGGTGAGATAGGTTTGAAAATCCCATAATTGCGACGGATTCGCTTG
>JBEDKD010000023.1:0-16367 GCA_041172365.1 Cyanobacteriota bacterium
GCGGCTTTCACCGTTACTCCAGGCAATCTGTCAAGTACGGTCACAGGTGTTGCTGTCTCTGCTGCTGTGGGTAAAGAAAATGCTGCGGCTCAGGCTTTCAATTACGCGACTACCGCGGGCAGTGGTAATGTACAGAACTCGGCTTTTGCAATTGGTACTGCGGGTACTCTGGGTGCCACCTCGGTTGGCGACCCGAAAGGCACTACCTTCACCCCAATAGCTGATACTAAGATCGGTACCGCTCAGGCAAATGGCTTCTCAAGTGGGTACACCATCAAGCTTGGTACTGCTAGTGGCGATACTTTGGGTACGGCTCCCTAGAACTGTTGTGAGTGGTTAGTTGGGGAGTTAACAAATATTAACCGTACCCCAACCCCCCCCAGGGCTGTAGGGGCGGGTTCACCGAAATCTTTGACACCCACTAACAATTGATCAAAACCCGCCCCATTTCTCTCACCAACAAATGAACAATCAACGATAGTAGGGCGGCTTTATAAACGTGATCTGTGGCTGACAGAATTTAGGGCTGAACTCGCCCCGACAAAACCTTGACAAATTCATCGCTGATTGGTGCGGCTAGTTTTAACTTTAACTTAGCTTTCCCCTGATCTAAATTCTCAACATAACTGGTGCATTAATGAATGTTAACGCACCAGTTATGCTGTTTTTGGGGTTCAGAAACAAAACTTTTGCGAAGCGATTAATTTTGGGATTTATTATCTATATTTAACTTATAAATCCGATATTAATTATTCTAAAAAAATCAGGATATTCATTGGGACTGGCCGTATTGACTCTTAATTCTCCTTCCGTTTATTAATTGTCATGATTAACTTCGCCAGAGCCATTGCCGATCGTTCTCTCAGGATCTCAACAGCATACAACCGTAGTATTGCCCTCGGTTTGACTTTTTTGAGCATCTTTTGTTCAACCCCAGTTCTCGCAGAAATTCAGTCCGATTTACTCGCTCGAACCTCTCGCTCTAATCGTCCTAACTCCTCTCGTCGCAAAGCTTCCGAGACTCCTAAAGCCCCTCCTTCATCAACAACTCCTAACAAGTCTAATTCTGCTAAAGACCCGAAATCTTCACCGAAAACCACTCCTCCATCAACAACTTCTAACCCGTCTAATTCTGCTAAAGACCTGAAATCTTCACCCCAAAATGTAGCTCCTCAACCCAACCCCACAAAACCCTCATTCACTCAAAATCCTAATGGTTTAACCCAACCTTCTAAGACATCATCTGACCCCAATTATATTATCGCGCCTCGAATTGTTCCAGAGGGAAACATTGACCCAGGTACGACTAATTTTCTGCTCAATGATGCTCCTCTGACCCACTTGACTAAATGGCAATTAGGTATTTTAAAAGCGTTTTCTGATACCACAACCAGCGACGTTTTTTTTAATGGTACTCTCAAAATTAAAAGTCGAATTATTGAAAATTTAACCCGAAATAATGTTTATACAGTCGACCAAAAAGGTATTTATTTTCAAGTGCGAACTGTTCCCCTTAAAAGAACAGTAACAACGACAACGATCGAACCCCAAACGATGAACGGGTTAGAAATTCAAATGAGTTTAACTGGGGCCTGCATTTTCCCCTGGACTAAGCCTACGGACCAATGTACTTATACACCGGGTTTAGTGACTGATCGCAATAGTATAGATCCCAAATTTTTTGTACCAACTCGCGTTTTTCAGACTTCTCAGGTTGGGGATGTTGTCAAACCGGAAACCTTGGCTTTTATGCAGCTTCCGGGGTTTCAAGGGGGAACTCAAAGTCAACCAATCGGGGTGGATTTCTATTTTCCCAACACTGGAGCTTTCCCCGGAAACAGCCAATCTCAGAAAACAGAGATTAAGCGAAAAGAAAACATTGACAATACAATAGCAGGCACATTGTCTCAAGTTCGTCAAATCGTTAAAGTTAACGACAAAGAAGCTGTTTTAGCGCGGACTATTCGAGGATTTACTCTGTTTGTTAATGATGAAAATCGCTGGGTTAATACAGTCCTTCAAGCCGGGGCGCAACTTTTACCGGATGTCATTCCTAATTTAGAAGGGGGTAAAGAGCCCGCGAATACGAATATCAATCGCAACTTATTCTTTGCCTCTAATAATACTCGTTTACCCAGTAGTAGTTTTACGATCTATTCTGCGGGAATTGGACGAGCAGAAAGTTTAACCCCTAAGATCACAAATGTAAACCAAATTCCGAGAGCGAATTATAATAGTATTTGGCTCGGTCTTTCTCCGGTTATCGATCGTAAAATTGAAGATGGTCAAATGTTTTACCAGCCAACTGGTCCACAAGTCGACCTGGTGAGGGGGGGTGGAGAAGGAGGGGCAAATAGTAATACTCAATTAGTCTCTGCTGTCAATCAGGACCTCTATTCAACGGCTAATTTACAAAATTTTCACGCCCAAGTTTATTTAAGTTTTTTGCAGCAAGATGTTAACTTTGTGAGAGAAAGTACCTATCGGGAAAAAAACCGTTACTATCCCCATTTAAGCTTAACGGGAAACTGGACAGGAACTCAAGATGTCTTCCGATATTATACGGGTTTGATTGCTTCAGAACAAGTTAAAGTATACCTCGGTGGTGATTACACGAAAAATACGGTAAACGGTTGGAGTTTTCGCGGTGGCGCGATCGCGTATGTTAACCCCGATCGCGATTATTACAGCCAAATTTGGGGGAGTGTAGCTAAAACAATTCCCTTGGGTAAAAATGCCAATTTCAACTTATCCACGAGATTCAATTATGCTATTGATCAGCCCGAAAAAATTGGTGATGTTGTCAGCATTTCACCGGCTAGTGAAGTGGCAATAAGTGCTGGTGTAAACTGGGGAATTGTTTCGATGGGTTTAACCAATTATGTTGGTGATATCCTACCCAATTCCTACAAAAATCGCTTAGTAGCTGAGTTCAGTATGCGTCCTACCAATAACCTCATTTTAGCTGCTTATATCGCACCAATTGATCAAAATACCAGTCGCTCTCTCTATGGTGCAGGTTTAATTTGGCAACTGGACAATAACTATAATAGTCCCACCCTATCTTTCAATTGGCAAAATCAGCAATATGATTATGGCAATGATGTTTTCGGGAATAAATTATTAGTGAATGAAAATGTTTTTACGGTGCTATTTCGAATAGGAGATCCGGCTAATCCGTTTTCTCGTTGATCTTCCCCTTAGAATAAGCTGTTACGCTCACAACTGGGAGCATCCCATTTTGGCAAATATCTCTGTAGGGATATGTCCGAAAATGAGAGGCTCCGTGATACTTACCCTGGCTTCTCACTGGAGATATTAATAAGTAAGAAAAAACGATTTTTTCCTCTGTGTTCTCTGTGCCTTTGTGGTTCATTAAAAAAATAGATATAGCAATTCTCATACTTGTGAGGTACAGAGTTTTCTCGTTTTAGGGAACTCTTAACAGGGAACTCTTAACAGGGAATAAATTAGACCTCATCTTTCTGAGAAACGCGATATCTTCCCTTAGTTTGCCTTAATGGGTGAACGTCGCAGAAAAGAAATTAACGCGTCACTAACTTTTTCTGACCAATGTTCTTGGGGATAATGAGCGGCTTCTGCTAATTTTACTAATTCCCCATTAGCCAAGGAAGCTGCTATTTTTTCCACAGGATTAACCTCAAGCCAAGGATCTTTTAAACCCCAAATAATTAACGTCGGTTTTTGCCATCCTTTTAATCCTGATTCAATTTGCGCGATCGCGTCGCCTAATTGAAAATTACGAAGGGTTGCCAAAATCGCCCGCCCCGCGGAGGAACTTTGCAATAAAGGACGACGATAAATATCTAAATCCGCATCAGAAATCGGATAACGACAACCCGCTTCTAAAGTCCGATCAATCATTAAGGGATCTTGAGTCAGCATTTCCCCCACTAAAGGAAACCCTAATTGTTGGATTTTCCAAGGTAATCTCACTTGAGTTGAAATGGGAGCATTAATAATAATTAATCGTTCAATTTTATCAGGATTTTGTAACGCGTATTGTATCCCCACAGACCCTAAAAACCCTTGAACGACTAAATGAAATTTCTCTAAATTTAACTCTTTAATTAAATCAGATAAAGCCTTAATAAATGCTTCCGGTGTATAAGCAAAATCATTTTTCTCCGGTCGAGAAGAAAATCCAAAACCGATCCAGTCCGGCGCGATCGCGTGATAACCAATATTTGCCAACTCCGGCATAATAACCGTCCAACTATGACTTTGAGACGGAAAACCATGTAACAACAAAACGGGTAATTTATCAGTAGGATTATCCGGTGTCGCCTCCCGAACAAACCACTCTAAAGAACCCACCGAAATATTTTTCTTATCTAAAACCATTATTTACCTCTTTTATCTGAGAAGGAAGAAGGGAGAAGGAAGAAGGAAGAAGGAAGAAGGAAGAGGGAAGAAGGAAGAAGGAAGAGAGAAGAAGGAAGAAGGAAGAGTAATGATTTAAGTCATTAATTTGGTAAGTGTTTCATAATTTGGGAAATTTTTCAAGAGAGGGATTTGAGAAAGTTAACCACTAAGGCACTAAGGCACAAAGGGGGTTATTTTTATTTGTTTATCCTCAGAAACCGGGTTTCTCGCAGTCATCTGTTGGCAATAATAATGATTTTGGGTTCAGAAACCCGGTTTCTCCCTAAAAGGCACTAAGGCACTAAGGGGGTTATTTTTATTGGTTGATCCTCAGAAACCGGGTTTCTCCCCGTCATCTGTTGGCAATCATAAGGATTTTGGGTTGAGAAACCCGGTTTCTCCCTAAGTCCTATAAACTATATTCTATCATGGTTTGACGATAGGTTTCGGGTAATCCTGTATCAAAGGCTTTTCCTTTGATAATATATCCCATCATTCCTTCTTCTTTTCGTAATTTCTCTAAACAGGTGGTTAATTGAAATTCGCCTTTATCGCGGAGGTTTTCTCTGATTTCTTCTTCTAAATAATGAAATATTTTCGGGGTGAGTATATACATTCCAAACACTGATAAAAATAGATTTTCCTCTAATTCTTCAAGTTTGAGATGGTTTTTGGCATAGTCTAATGATGGTTTTTCATAGAGTTGATTAAGTTCTAATAAATCATTTTCTTCTTTAAATTTACCTGTGACACATCCATAATGATGTATTTCTTCTCCTGGGGTTTTTCTTACTCCGATCGCGCTGATTCCATATTGTTGATAAATTTCCAAGAGTTGCTGGGCACAACTTTGATTAATTTGGGATTGATAGAGATGATCTCCTAATAATAATAAAAAGGGTTCTTGATTTACCCATTCGGCGGCACAATATACGGCATGGCCATAACCTTCTTGTTTTTCTTGGGTTAACCAGGTGATTTTTTTGCCGATTTCTTGCAAATATTCTATATATTCTTGTTTGTCTTTTGAGAGTTTTTCTCTATATTCGGATGAGGGTTCTCCATTGAAAAATTGGGAAAATGTCTCGCGATCGCGTTTCTGTATAACAATGCCAATTTCTTCGATGCCTGCACTTAAGGCTTCTTCAATAATGATTAATAAAATTGGTTTGGTTTTGCCATCGCGATCAATAATGGGAAAAAACTCTTTTTTCACGGCTTTGGTACTAGGAAACATTCTGGTTCCAAAACCGGCTGCGGGAATTAGGGCTTTTCGCACTTTTTGACTGGCTTTAATGGTTAATGGGAATGATTGCATCAGGGGAAAATCTCGCGTAATTATTTCTATTACTTGTTTTTGACTGATTTCATCTTTGACAATAAATTGCGCGGTGCCATCCCCTTGTGAGCCGACTCCTTTGCCTCCGAAAATATAGGGTTGAATGGGGGGATGATTTAATAATTGATGTAACATTGGGGCTTGTAATTCGGTGGGACAAGCTGGAGTGACATTTAGATCAAATTGAGCTTGGGCTATTGTCATTAATTCTCCTAATCTTTGCGCGTTTCCTTGTTGTAAGGCGTCTGTCGCGTCTTGGGTGATTTTGGCACTGATTTTACCGAGATAATTTTGCACTTTTTCTTTGATGTTATCGGTGGCAATGGGATAACATTCATTGAGGGATTTTAAGATTAATTTGGTGTTTTTCTGGGCGGCTAAATCGACGATGACAAAGTATAAGTTTTGGGGGGTTGTTAATTCCTTGACGGCAATTTGAGCGCGATCGAATGTCATTAAAATGGGACGATTGCCATAGGCACAAGCTTGATCCATGCGGCCACATTGGGAAGGGGTGGTAATTTCTCCTAAATAGGCTAATTCCATTTCCCCACGAATCGTCATTTTTAAGTCATAAATCTGATTAAAGGCACGCGCTACTAATACACAAAATGCCGCGCTGGAGGATAAACCTTTTTGAATGGGTAAATCTGTCAAATAATTGTCAATTTCTAAGCCCGCGATGTGGTAATGGGTGAGAAATTGGTACGCGACTCCCGCGCCATAACTGAAAAAACCCCCAACCTGCGCGATCGCGTATAACGTCTCTTCTTCCATCGGTACACGGAAAGACTCAAGACGGGAACCATCATTACAAGTTGTATGGATAATGAGATGGGTAGGATGGGGTTGCACTTCCGCGTAGATCCCCTGATTCGTACCCGTTAAGAGAGTATAGCCTTTTTCGATGGTGGGATTTTGACGACGGTATCCCCCAGCCCAGTCTGTGTGCTCTCCAAACAGACACAGCCTACCTGGGACAAATAATTTCATGTTTTCCTCCCTCTGCTTATGCCAGTTACGGTATTGGTAGTGATTTGCCTGAAATCTTAACCTGTTTTCGGTGGGTTTCCCCTTCTTTCTCCAGACAATCAGCAAAGTGAGACAAAGCGCGATCGTCCTCTGAGTATATCAAGGTTGAATAGAGTCATAAGCAAATAAATACAAATCAGAGGAAACAAACGCCATGAAATCTACCACTCGTCTTACCGCGATCGCCAGTCTTGCTACTACTGTAATCGGCTCTTTTATCACTTTAGCTCCTGCTTTTGGCGCGACATTGACACCGAAAACTCCAGTAACGAAAGCGCCAGCACCAAGCGTTGTGACACCAAAAGCCCCGGTTTTATTTGGACAAAAAGAAGTTGATCAAAACAAATTTATCGCGATTTCTGTACCCATTGCTCGCGGCAAATCTCAAAATTTAATGATATTAGAACAAGTTTCTAATCAACGGGCTTGTTGGAAAGAAACAGGTAATAAACCCGCCACCGTTGATCCTCTTTTATTAAAATTTAACTTTACCGGAATTTGTGGCCGTGCTACCGATAGTAATGGTTACTCCATTCGTGTCGCAGGTAAAGATTTAGGAATGCAATATACTCTCAGTTTACAAAAAATGAATGGGGATATGGTATTAGTAGGAACAAATCGTCGTAATCCCTTTGCACAACCCTTAGTAATTGGTCACACAGGTGGTATTACCGATGGTATTATGAAAATTAATCTCGAACCCGGTTGGCGTATGACGAAACGGACTTATAATGGTCAAACTTTAGGTCATATTTATTTTACTAATGATTCTAGTCAATTAGCGAAACTTTAAGTCTTTTCACTCTCTCCACACACCGTTGATTTACCCTGGTTTAGACATTAACCAGGGTTTTTTATGTTGAGATTTCACCCCATCATCGTCGTAAGTTTATATCAAAAATCTGTGTTTATATGCGTTTATCTGCGGTTAAAAATTAAAAGGTAATAAAGTAGTGCAGGCTTCCAGCCTGCTTTGGTATCGTCAGCATCACAAATAGTCCCCTCAGACGCGATCGACCCAGATTAAGATAAACCTAGATAACAAAAGCGCGATCGCGTTCTTTGGGGAAGATAAAAAAGACCGCGTTATTTCTACATCTCAAGTGATAAAATTTTTTATGACGGGTTATGGCTTATTTTTCAAGTCTGTACTTAATTTATTGACCATCATCGGGCTAATTGTTGTCAGAAACGTGATAAACCATATTAATGCTGTTACAGTAGAATTGCTTTCACGAGAAGGTATAACATATTTATAATTACCTTCTAATGATGTCACAAAGTCAAATAAAATACAACCCCCCCACGGTACTATAAGTATCCAGTTATCGTTCTTAAAATCCTCCCATATCTGTCTGGTTGCGAGATTAAATGCAAAAACTATACACGCCCCTACAAAAGCCATTCCATAAGCACCCCATTCTGTGCTTCCTAGAATTTTAACAACTCCTAAAAAAGTAGTTACAACATCCCAAACACAACCTATACCAAATGCAAAGATTAAGACTTCTGTGAGTCCTTTATTTGGATCTTGGTATCCATTGGAATTTTGCTTTCTCATAGTTTTATATATTTCTATTTTGACTCTAATGCTTTTGATTATTTAGCTTTTAGACTTAGTATGATAGCAATAATTATCCCAACAACAAAGGTTAATGTTAAAATAGCTTCTGCCGGATTATTGCGATAAAATTCTCTGAACCATTGAAACAAGCTGAATTTATTTTCCGCGATCAATTTCTTTGGGAGAGGAACTTCTGGGAGAGAGTCGTTAAAACTGAGTAATTCAGTACATCCCATCTTCCATACATTTAAGCAAGAGTCTCTTAACTCTCCTGAGTTAATTGTTGAGTTTATTTCTATTTCCTGAAAATCATGCCAAATATTTGAGATCAGGGTTAAATGTTCAACTATCAGACTCTTCATATCATCATATTGCGATGTTTGTTTGACCAACTCGCGATGCTGACTAGCCCAGATTTGGAAAAAAATGTCATACATTACATATAGTTCAGCTTGAGAAAATTGCCCTGCTGAAGAATAGTTTTTTTCGATCCGATAGATCGTTTTTTTTTGATCAGTCCAAACTTTCAAGGAATTCATCTCATTGAGAGTTACCTCAAAAATAGCTCTAAAATTTAGAGCATTTTTAATCAATTCGATTGAATTGCTCATGGATTTGTTCCGGCATCTATAATCTCTTCCAACAATAAACGAGTCATACAGGCCAGATCAACTAACTTACGTTATGAATTATGTTATGATTTAGTTAGGTAAACTCTAGAACCCTCATGAAAATGCCATCTAAAAAGGATCTTTTCACCGAAGCCGCCTATGTCTGGGACTTAGACACCCTTTATTCAGACTTAGCCTCCGCGAAGGGGAAACATTTGACACCTACAGAAAAAGTGCACTTACGCGGGTTACTCTGTAGCTACAGTCCTTCAGAAATAGCCCAAAAGCTTTCTAAAAGCGTTAGGGGCGTTGAAGTTGAGTTATGTAATACTTTATACCAGTATGTTAAAAATCTGGTGGAGCGACGAGATGAGAAGATAGAAAACTGGAGAAATATTTGTGAATGGCTTGAAGATGCCGGATATAAAAAAGATCCTCCTATTGAAGCTCAATCAGGTGATTATTTATCGGCTAAGTTAATTATCAAAAAAGCTAATATTGTCCTTGAAAAAAATCACATTGTAGTTGACATTAATCTGAAACTTATCGCGGATTCTCCCTCTACATTCACAGAAGACTCATCCGAGTCTATCACCGAATCGTTAGAGGTTAAAATTGATGAGTCACTGAATAATCACTCTCAATTATCATAGTCTATATAGGAGAATACCATAAAAGTTGTAGGTTGGGTTAAGGAACGAAACCCAACACATTAAACAATATAATTGATAGTTGGGTTTCCTTTCGTCAACCCAACCTACGGAGTTTGCCTGATGCCTTAGAGCCATTACTAAAACAGTCCGTTGTCGCCAATTCATAATAGTAGTTGTAGGTTGGGTTAAGGAACGAAACCCAACACATTAAACAATATAATTGATAGTTGGGTTTCCTTTCGTCAACCCAACCTACGGACTTTGTGGTTTCATAAAAAAAAGCGCTTCATACTCTTCCTCTGTGTTCTCTGTGCCCTTTGTGGTTCAATAAAAAAAGAGCTTTCCCGATTACGCTCGCGCTTTTTTTGTGTTGGGACGCGATCGTGCAGCTCGTGAAGTGCTTATCTCTGGAAAAAGGAATCTCGAACCCTGTCAGGAAAAATTAATCAAAGACGCTTCTTCCTCTGTGCTCTCTGTGCCCTTTGTGGTTTCATAAAAAAGCACTACGGGCGGCAAGGAGCACGATCGCGCCCCCCCGTATCAATAACCTCCCGTTGCACCCCAGTTTATTGAGATATAGTATTTTTAAATGAGATGTAAATGCAGGGCATCTTTCCCGTCACAGGCAAGATGCCTGTGCCACAAGTAAAACTTCTGAAATAGAAACACTATAGTCAGTTGAGTTCGAGAAGTTGTTAGAGGCGGTTTTTGTTACTAGGCATCCTGAAAAACAGCCAGATATGGTGCATAAGAAAAAGCTCGATTACGTTTTTGCCCCGTGATTTCTTGCACAAGCCCTATATCCATAAGAGCCTTAATTAAACTATTGGCATTAGGATATGACAGATTTGTGATGGCTTGAGCGTGTTCTACATTAAAAATTGGTCGGAAATAAAGGCTCTCAAGCAATGCGATCGCGTTTCCTGATTTACGCCCCATTGTGTTGAGTACCAATTGGCGATGCTCTTCTTTTAAATTCACTATTTTACGAGCAGTAGCCGCCGCTTCCTGAGCCACTTCGTAAACACCACGCAGAAAAAATTTCAGCCACCCTTCCCAGTTGCCACTTTCTCTAACAGCCTGAAGACGATCATAGTATTCTAAACGATATTTCTTGAAATAGTGAGAGATGTACAGTAGTGGGCGTTGTAGTATATTTTGTTCGCACAACAGAAACGTAATTAATAATCGCCCTGTTCTTCCATTACCGTCCAAAAAAGGGTGAATTGTTTCAAACTGAGCATGAGCCAATCCTACTTTAATCAAGGTAGGTATAGGTTCTGGGCTATGCAAAAACTTCTCCAAATTATCGAGAGATTGAAGCATTTCATAGGGTGGAGGAGGGACATAAGTCGCTTCCTTCAACGAACATCCTCCGGCACCAATCCAATTCTGGGTGCGGCGAAACTCCCCCGGATCACGATCCGCACCTCTTACCCCCTGCATTAACTCTTTATGAATTTCTCGAATTAATCGCAAAGATACAGGCAAGCTTTTGAGCCGCTCAATACCATAATTAATAGCTGCAATATAGTTGACAACCTCCGCGACTTCCTGTGGATTGTCCGGTTCTAAAGCTTGAGATTCAAATTCTAGGACATCTATCAATGATGCTTGTGTGCCTTCTATTTGGCTCGATAAAACGGCTTCTTTGCGAACATACATAAACACAAATAAATCTGGATTTGGTAGAGCATCGGTGGCTCCATCTAGCCGCCCCAAGGCGCGATCGGCCTGAGACAGCAGATTCCATATTTCCTGATCCATCATAATCTCAGGTGTAGGTGGCAGCGGATTAGGTATAAAGGCTTTGTATCCTGCCATTTGTTCTACATATTGACCTGCTCTAGTGCTACTGACCATTGTTATCGGTTCCGTTAATACTGAGTTGCTTTCCCGCCTATATTATCAAAAACAACCTCTTTTCGTTAATAAGGATTTTGTTAAGAAAACATTAAGGAAAACTCCTCATCCGTTTTCGGGCGATCCACTTGTTCTGGGTTAAACTCCAAATCGGGATGGTTGGCATTCACTCTAATTATATTGTGCAAGGAGCACGATCGCGCTTCTTCCTCTTCCTCTGTGCTCTCTGTGCCCTTTGTGGTTTCATAAAAAAAGCGCTACGGGCGGCAATGAACGCGCTTCTTCCTCTTCCTCTGTGCTCTCTGTACCCTTTGTGGTTCCCTAAAAAAAGTGCTTCTTCCTCTTCCTCTGTGCTCTCTGTACCCTTTGTGGTTTCATAAAAAAAGCACGATCGCGCCTTCGTGCCAACCCCCTATCAATTGTCTCCCGTTGCTCTAAAATCCGCTCATCCTGGGCCTATTCTGATAGTGAATTTGATATTTTCGCTGATTTTTTGCGTGAGAATTTGCCATGATTCGTTTTATCGATCTTTTCGCAGGCATCGGTGGAATGCGACTCGGTTTTCAGCAAGCCTGTGATGTTTTTGGAATAGAATCTCAATGTGTACTTAGCTCTGAAATTGATAAAAGAGCTATGGAAACCTATCGGCTAAACTTTGATGAACAACCGACGGGAGACATCCGACAAATCGATCTCATACCTGACTTTGATTTTATGCTGGCAGGATTTCCCTGTCAACCTTTCTCCTACGCAGGTAAACAACAAGGTTTTGGAGATACAAGAGGGACGCTATTTTTTGAAATTGAAAGACTCCTGCAAAATTATAAACCACAGGGTTTTCTGCTGGAAAATGTTCGTGGTTTGACAACACACGATCAGGGCAGAACCTTTAAAACAATTATTAATGCACTAGAAAAACTTGGTTACGGTATTCATTATCTTTTACTCAACAGTAGTAACTTTGGTGTACCCCAGAATCGTGTTCGTATATACATACTCGGACTACTGGGTAAAAAGCCAACCATGACACTGAGTTCAGATAAAGGTGCTACAGACTCCCATACTTTTAAGAAACAGCTACATCATCAGCTAAATCTTTTTGCTGATACTTATTCCGTACTCAAGGTTAAAGATATTCTGGAAAAGGAAGTGGCGGACAATTATTATCTCTCCCCCCAATTTGAACGGCAACTTTTTGAGGCTGTTGACGGTCAATTTGAAAAACTTAATGGGGTTCGTCTTATTGACTTTCGTGGAGGCAATTCGCTTCATTCTTGGCATTTAGGTATTAAAGGCAAATGCACTAAGGATGAACGGGACTTTATGGATGCCTTAATCTCCCATAGAAGGCATAAAATATTTGGTACTCACCAAGATGGTAAAAGCTTAAATTTAGCACAAATTAAGACATTTTTCGACCATGAAAATATCGAATCTATTATTGATTCACTCATTAATAAAAAATATCTTAAGGCCGTGAAGGGAAAATATAATCCCGTGAGTGGAAATATGTCTTTTGAGGTTTTTAAGTTTCTCGATCCTGAGAGTATTTCCATCACACTTACATCATCTGATGCAAATAAGTTGGGTGTGATCCATAATGGGCGCCCCAGACGAATAACCCCTCGTGAATGTGCAAGATTACAAGGTTTCCCAGAGTCTTATATTATTCATCCAGATGATAGCGCCGCGTACAAACAGTTTGGTAATGCTGTCAGTGTGCCCGTAATTCAAGCAATTTTAGAGAACTTTTTTCAACATAATAGTCTGAAAAGATTGACACCTCCACCCCTTAAGGCATGGCAGATTGATTGGGCGATTGAAATCGCGACTACACAAACAAAGTCTCCCTTCGGAGACTGAAGAAATTCAACCCGCGGAGGCGGGTTTGGTCTGTGTAGCCGCGGTTTCAACCGCCCGGTCTTCTGAAGAAATTCAACCCGCGGAGGCGGGTTTGGTCTGTGTAGCCGCGGTTTCAACCGCCCGGTCTTCTTTATCGGTCTTATAAAAAGGCGGCACCCAGATTCGAACTGGGGGATAAAGGTTTTGCAGACCTCTGCCTTACCACTTGGCTATGCCGCCATTCATTGCAAAATCTATTATAACAGATATGTCTTTATCTTGTCTAGGCCTTTTTTATGATTTCTGCGAACTCTGTCCGAATTGCCCAGATCACTGATACACACTTGTTTGCAGAGGTTTCTCAAGAACTTAATGGCCTTCCCACTGCCCAATCTTTTCAGGCCGTACTCCAAAAGGTATTAGCTTTACAACCCCTCCCCGATGTCCTTCTCCTCACCGGGGACATCTCCCAAGATGAGTCCAGAGAATCTTATCAGTATTTGCGAGACTCGATCGCGCCTTTGGGGATACCCTCTTATTGGATACCCGGAAACCACGATAAACCCGTCCTCATGGCAGAAATCTTAAACCAAGACACCATACTGCCCGATAAAAGCCTCACCTTAGCCAATTGGCGATTATTACTATTATCAACCGCAAAGACAGGATGCGTCCAGGGATATCTATCCCCCGAAAGTCTCCAAGAATTAGACACCCAATTACAACAAGCAGGCCCACATCCCGTCATGATCGTCCTACACCATCCCCCCTTACCGATTCACTCGGAGTGGATGGATAAAATCATGATTGAAAATGCCCATGATTTCTTTACAGTTATAGAGCGATATTCCCAAGTAAAAATCGTTTTATTTGGACATATTCATCAAGAATTTAGGCAACAACGTCAAGGAGTGACTTATTTAGGTGCGCCTAGTACCTGTGTACAGTTTGTCCCCGAAAGTCCCACCCTTGCCATAGATGAAATGCAGCCCGGGTTTCGCTTATTAACCTTATATTCCGATGGAACTTGGGAAACAGAAGTACAAAGAATTATGTTCGCTTCGCGATAAGGCCTCACCAATCCTTAACAAAAATTGATCATTCTTTTCTTTGTAGTATCCGAGGGAAAGAGCGCCTATGCGTGACATAAATGATCTTGTGAGACAATAGACAAATTCATTGAGAACAAAGCATTAGGGGACTCAAGCCTCAAGCCCCGATGGTAGATGGGTCGCGAAAGTCCACCCCTCGCCATGAGCTTATTCACCATTACAAACAAAGGGAAAAAACTTATGCGTATTGCTCGCGACATAACCGAATTAGTGGGTCACACTCCCCTTGTCCAACTGAACCGCATCCCTCAAGCCGAAGGCGCGTTAGGTCGCATTGTCGTTAAATTAGAAAGTATGAACCCCGCGGCCTCCGTCAAAGATCGTATTGGTGTCAATATGATCAATGCCGCGGAAAAAGACGGGCTCATAACTCCGGGTAAAACCCTTTTAGTCGAACCCACATCAGGTAATACAGGAATTGCCCTCGCGATGGTAGCCGCGGCCAGAGGTTATCAACTAATTTTGACAATGCCCGATACCATGAGTGCCGAACGTCGTTTGATGTTACGCGCCTATGGAGCGCAATTAGAATTAACTCCGGGTATTGAAGGAATGAGTGGTTGTATTCGTCGGGCCCAAGAAATTGTCCAAAGCACTCCCAACGCGTTTATGCTTCAACAATTCCGTAACCCCGCGAACCCCGCGATCCATCGAGTTACCACCGCGGAGGAAATTTGGCAAGATACCGATGGCCAAGTTGATATTTTAATCGCGGGTGTCGGTACCGGTGGCACTATTACAGGGATCTCCGAAGTCCTGAAACAGAAAAAACCAGACTTTAAGGCGATCGCGGTAGAGCCGACAAATAGTGCGGTACTATCGGGCCATAAACCGGGTCCTCATAAAATTCAAGGCATTGGCGCGGGATTTATTCCCTCGGTTTTAAACATGGATTTAGTAGATGAAGTGATCGCGGTTTCCGATGAAGACGCGATCGCCTATAGTCGTCGTTTAGCAAAAGAAGAGGGGTTATTATCAGGAATATCTAGCGGAGCCGCGTTATGTGCAGCCCTTCAAGTAGCCAAACGTCCTGAAAATCAAGATAAATTAATAGTGATGATTCAACCGAGTTTTGGAGAACGGTATTTAAGCACAGCATTGTTCCAAGATCATGACAGTAATCAAAGTTCTGTACTGAGTTAAAATCACCTCACCCCAACCCCTCTCCTGATATGAGAGGGGGACAAATTTAGGGTAATTCCCCGGAAAAAAATTGTCTATATCCTCATGGAGAAACCTGGTTTATTAAATTTATTAACTTGATATTTTATGACAGAACCCAATCACTATGAAACGCTAAAAGTGAAACCCAACGCGACACTCGCTGAAATCAAACAAGCCTATCGGGTTTTGGTCAAATTATTTCACCCTGATACCAATACCAAAACTACTAACAACGATAAGATCATTCAGATCAACGCGGCCTATGAAATTTTAGGAGATCCTCAAAAGCGTCAAACTTACGATCGCCAATTCAATCAAAATTATAACATCGGAAAAAACGGCAGTCACCCCTCTTATAGTAAATCCGAACAAGTAACCAGCCGCGATCCTGATCAACACTTTGAACAATGGCTAAAAGAAGTATATAATCCCGTCAATCAAATGTTATCAAAGATTTTAAATCCCTTACAAGAAGAAATTGATCAACTCGCGGGCGATCCCTTTGATGACGAATTAATGGAAGCCTTTCAAGAATATTTAGAAACCTCTCGCGTATTCCTGAAACAAGCCCAAAGATATTTTAGCTCCATGCCAAATCCCGCGAACGTAGCCGGAATAGCCGTGAATCTTTATTATTGTTTAAATCAATTAGGAGACGGTCTGGATGAATTAGAATTATTTACCATGAATTATGATGAGCATTATTTACATACAGGTCAAGAACTGTTTAGAATTGCTCATGGTTTACGTCGAGAAGCTCATGCTAATTTAAAATTTATTCACAGTTAGATGGGTAATGGG
>JBEDKD010000024.1:0-6384 GCA_041172365.1 Cyanobacteriota bacterium
CTAAACAGACAAAACCCGCCTCCGCGGGTTTAATTTCTTCAGTAGGGGCGAATGGCATTCGCCCAATCAATCTCATCTTTGTTTGTGTAGGGGCGAATGGCATTCGCCCAATCAATCGCCCAATCAATCTAATAATAAAATATACAATTAATTTTGTGTAGGTACTTACAAAAATGGGATGCTCCCTCTATTAAATTCCTCAAGACTCTTAAGGTTAACTAAAACACTTTGAGGGGCTTGAGTAGAATCATGCAGTCTTTTATTGAACTTGGATGTGATATTTTTGGAAGAGCGCGATCGTGTTTTGAACTTCTGTAGGAGTAGGGGGTTGTGTTTCCTTCAACTGGTAATAATATCCGAGATTATCCCACTTATACTCACCCATTTTATGAAAAGGTAAAACTTCAACTTTTTCCACATTATCTAACTGAGAAATAAAATTGGCTAATCCCTCAATATTATCCACATCATCTGAGAGATTCGGAACTAAGACAAAGCGAATCCAAGTGGGTTTATGAATTTCCTGTAAATATTTAGCTAAAATAATAGTAGGTTTAAGAGAAACATTTGTGATTTTAAAATAAGTAACTGGATCGTAAGATTTAATATCTAATAACACTAAATCGACATACTCTAATACAGGTTTAGCCACTTCTAAATCGACAAAACCAGACGTATCAAGGGCAGTATGAATGCCTAATGCTTGAGCTCGTTTACATATCTCAGCCACAAATTCTGGTTGCATCAAAGGTTCGCCACCAGAGATAGTAATTCCACCACCAGAAAACTGCATATAAGTGCGATATTTTTGCACTTCTTCCATAATATCATCAACACTCATTTCCTCACCTTCTTTAATATTATGACAGTCGGGGTTATGACAATATAAACAACGGAGTGGACACCCTTGTGTAAAAACAATAAATCTTATGCCGGGACCATCGACAGTGCCACAACTTTCTAGGGAGTGAATTTTACCTGTAATTTTCATAATTTTAATAAAGAAGGAAGAGGGAAGAAGGAAGAAGGAAGAAGGAAGAAGGAAGAGGGAAGAAGGAAGAAGGAAGAGGGAAGAAGGAAGAAGGAAGAGGGAAGAAGGAAGAAGGAAGAGGGAAGAAGGAAGAAGGTGTGAGGTTATAGATGGTAGGAGATAGGGCATTATACCATTCACAAAAATGATGAGTGAGCATCTTAAAGAAGTAAAAAAACTCCGCGGGAGCCTCTCACTCCTTTTGAGGAATCTAGGGAGCGAGACGTCCGATGCTCCCCACAGGCTACGCCAACGCACTACCAATTTTCTTTTGAGACGCTCAATGATAATCCTATAATGCTCCGATCTTCTACCACCTGCATTTCACTTAGAAACGATCGTGGAAAGTACGCGTAATTACATCCAATTGTTGTTCACGCGTTAACTTAATAAAATTCACCGCGTAACCGGAAACACGAATCGTTAACTGAGGATATTTTTCGGGATGTTCCATTGCATCATAGAGGGTTTCACGATTGAGAACATTAACATTAATATGATGTCCGGTTTCGTGGAAATAACTATCTAATAATCCCACTAAGTTTTTGATGCGAGATTCCTCCGTTTTACCGAGGGCTTCTGGTACAATTGTAAAGGTATAAGAAATACCATCCTGGGAATCTTCATAAGGCAGTTTTGCCACGGATGAAAGAGACGCGATCGCGCCTTTGGTATCACGTCCGTGCATAGGATTTGCACCCGGAGCAAAAGGTTCACCCGCTTTCCGTCCATCGGGTGTATTTCCAGTAGCTTTCCCATACACCACATTGGAAGTAATAGTAAGAACAGATTGAGTCGGAACCGCGTCACGATAAGTTTTCTGTTTGCGGAGTTTAGTCATTACATCCTTCACTAAATTAACCGCGATATCATCCACACGAGGATCATTATTACCAAACTTAGGATAATCTCCTTCAATTTGATAATCTACCGCCAAACCGCTTTCATTGCGAAGGACTTTCACCTTCGCGTATTTAATCGCGGATAAAGAATCAGCTACCACCGATAAACCCGCCATACCACAGGCCATTGTCCGCTCAACATTCAAGTCATGTAACGCCATTTCCAAGCGTTCATAACAATATTTATCGTGCATATAATGGATAACATTCAGCGTGTTGATGTACATTTTGGTTAACCATTCCATCATCACATCAAATTTGGCTATTACCTCATTATAATCTAAATAATCGGCGGTAATGGGAGTTAATTCAATCCCGACTTGACGACCTGATTTTTCATCTTTACCACCATTAATCGCGTAAAGAAGTGCTTTCGCTAAATTAACCCGTGCTCCAAAAAATTGCATTTTTTTGCCAATTTGCATCGCGGAAACACAACACGCGATTCCGTAATCATCCCCAAAGGCAGGACGCATTATATCATCATTTTCGTACTGAATGGAACTGGTTTTAACTGACATTTTGGCACAGAATTTTTTGAAGGGTTCCGGCAAAAAATTAGACCATAAAACCGTTAAATTCGGTTCCGGTGCAGCACCCAAATTATCTAAAGTATGCAAGAAACGATAACTAGATTTGGTCACTAAGGGCCGTCCATCTTCTCCCATACCGCCGATTGATTCTGTCACCCAAACCGGATCGCCCGAAAATAACTGATTATATTCAGGAGAGCGTAAGAAACGAACCATCCGTAATTTCATGACAAAATCATCAATAATTTCTTGGGCTTCCTCTTCCGTCAAAACACCATTTTGCCAATCCCGTTCAAAATAGATATCAAGGAAATTTGCTACCCGTCCCAAAGACATCGCGGCACCATTTTGTTCCTTCACCGCACCGAGATAAGCAAAATAAGTCCATTGCACCGCGTCTTTCGCATTACCCGCGGGTAAACTAATATCAAACCCATAGGAGGCCGCCATTTCTTTTAGTTCCGCCAGGGCTCTCATTTGTTCATTAATTTCTTCGCGCAAACGAATCACTGACTCGTCAATAACATCCACTTCTAGGGAAGAAAGTTGCTGTTTTTTATCCAGAATTAAGCGATCGATGCCATATAAAGCCACCCGTCGATAATCCCCAATAATACGACCGCGACCATAAGCATCAGGCAACCCTGTAATAATACCAGAATGACGCGCTAAACGCATTTCACTGGTATAAGCATCAAACACTCCATCATTATGAGTTTTGCGGTATTTGGTGAATATTTCTTTTGTTTCGGGGTCAAGTTGATAATTGTAAGATTCGAGGGATGCTTTGACAACACGAATCCCCCCCAAGGGCATAATCGCACGTTTGAGGGGTTTTTCTGTTTGTAAACCGACAATAATTTCCCGGTTTTTGTTAATATATCCGGGGGCATGAGCGGTAATACTCGATGGGACTTTGGTATCAACATCAAGCACTCCTTTTTCCCGTTCTCGCTTCATTAATTCTAAGACTTCAGTCCAAAGAGATTGGGTGCGCTCTGTTGGTGGTTTCAGGAAGGATTCATCTCCTAAATAAGGAGTGTAGTTTTGTTGAATAAAATCTCGTACATTAACTTCTTGCGTCCATTTTCCGGTACTAAAGCTTTGCCATTGAGGACAAATTTCACTAAGATTTTGAGGGGATACTTTGGTGGGACGTTCCTGATTGATAACCATAAATTTTATACCTCTGTTGAGACAAATGAATCGAGAACAATACACAGGTTGTGCATTACTCAACAAAAACTTATCTTCGTTCTATTTATTAGTATGAAAGGTGATTGTTTGCGATCGCGTCTGTTTTATGTTCAACTTATGTATAACTTTAGGGAAATGGGGACTGCATCCGGGTTGGGCAAAAAAAAACCAGTGGGAGCCTTTGGCTGTGTAGGAATCCAAGAGCCAGAAGCGCCCACTGGAAAAAAGGCTTTTTACATAATCGGGATGCAGGGGATGGACTTTTCTGGTAGGGTAAGCAAAACCCCGATCATTTCAACTAATAGACGTTCTCGCTGTGTTTGTTTTTTCAGGGACTCGGTAATTTGGGCAACTTCTTGATATTGACGACTAATCTCCAAAAGACGGCGTACCCGTTGACGTAGTACCGCCCAATGAATCGGTTTAGTGATATAGTCCGTGGCCCCCGCGTCAAAGGCCTGATCCACAGAATCAGGATCATCGAGTACCGTAATCATCAATACTGGGGGATCGTCAGTCCCCGTGATTTGCCGTAACTTACTGCAACAGGTAAAGCCATCCATGATAGGCATTACTCCATCTAGCAAAACCATATCCGGTTGCTGTCTCATAAATTCTCGCAAACCATGTTCACCATTACTAGCTTCTGCTAATTTATAGCCCTCTTCTTCTAGGGCTAGACGAAGCAGGCTTCTCATGGATCGATCGTCATCAACAACAAGGATGAGAGGAATATCATGTGTCATAATCATTCTTTATTATAGGGAGTAGTCCTGCATAACTAATGATGCCGTTCGATGTAATCCTTTCTGTATAAGGATTGAGGAAGGTAAAAGCCTGACTTTTGCACCACTACGGGGGGGTAGTCCTGTATAACTAATGATCCCGTTCGATTTAGTCCTTTCTGTATAAGAAGGATTGAGGAAGGTAAAAGTCTGACTTTTGCACCACTACCTAGGGGTTTTGTCCAATCACCATTTTAATTTTTCTCTGACGGAAGAAAAATAATAGGCTATCTTTTTCATATTAATTAATAATGTAGTACCCACATCTCGTGGGCGGATATCAGGGTTTGTCATCCGATTCTTCCCCAGGATCGGAATAACTGGGGGGCGATGCTCTCGGACTTGTGAAGCTATAGCGCGATCGTCTGGCTCTGGGGAAAGTGGAGCCCTAGCGCGCGAGGACGCGCGCACTTCCTTTGCTGTGAGCCTTTTGATAACATTGGTATGAGCCTTTTGATAAAATGAGATGCTCCCTTGTGGAGAATCCCCTGGCTTATTGGTATCTGAAAATAATGAGTTTTTAGATAATTCCGACAACATTTTGTAATGTGGTTTTAAATGTTTGATATGATTTTTCCAGACTCTCCAAAAGTTTTTCCGCGTTGCTGGTAGTACCCTGTCGCCCTAGAGCCTCTAATTCCTTACATAATTGAGAAAACACGATCGCGCCTAAATTCGCACTACTAGAGCGCAAAGTATGAGCAGCAATTCGTAAAGCTTCCGAGTCGGCACTCACGACAGCCTCCCGTATTTGTTGTAACAATTGGGGCGCATCTTCTAAATAATTATCAACAATTTGAGTGAGAATTTTATCCGCGTTTACTCCAGCCATATCTCGAAGAGACTTAATTACCCTCACATCAATGATCGCAGAAATTGATATCACCTCATCCTCTGGATTTTCCCCCGATGGGAGAGTGGGTTTTATCTGTTTAAGCACAGAGATTAATTCTTCCAGACGCAAGGGTTTACTAATATAATCATCCATACCAGCTTGTAAAAATCTCTCGCGATCGCCTTCCATCGCGTAAGCCGTGATCGCGATAATACGAGGACGTTGCTCAGACATCATTTCCAGAATATGACGAGTCGCGTCTAAACCATCCATTTTTGGCATTTCCACATCCATTAACACAACATCATAAACTTGACGAGAAACCGCGTCTAAAACTTCCACACCATTACTGACAACATCCGCGTGATACCCTAATTTTTCTAAAGTTAACAAAGCCACTTTTTGATTAACCGTATTATCTTCCGCCAACAAAATTCGGAGCGGAATTTCCTGTGCTAACAGAGGCCATTTACTAATTTCTGATCGGGGCGTAATTTGACAATAATCATCCGACAAAGATGAACCAAATCTCTGACAAATTTCCACATTACTACGTTGAGTTTCTGTGGGATTATGACTTTCACCTTCCCTCACAATAATCGTAAAATAAAAAGTGGAACCAGACTCTAAATAAGTAGAATTAACATCCCCAGAAACTTGCCAATGAGGAGGCGGATCACCCCCACAACAACCCCGACTCATTACCCATATTGTCCCCCCCATCATTTCACTTAATCTTTTACTAATCGCTAACCCTAAACCCGTTCCCCCATAACGACGACTGGTAGAAGCATCTACTTGACTAAAAGACTTAAAGAGACGATCCATTCTCTCAGGCGCAATACCAATGCCTGTATCGCGTACTCTAAATTCCATTTCATAAAGTTTGTCGGCTAGGGGAGAGGCTTTTACTGATAAAATAACTCCTCCTTTGTCTGTAAATTTGATCGCGTTACTGAGAAGATTAAGTAAAATTTGTCGCAGTCGAGTCACATCTCCCATAAGTATTAAAGGAGTTTCTGGTGCTATTTTGTAAGTCAACGTCAAACCTTTTTCTTTGGAATTAAATCCTAATAAATTGCAAATACTGTCAATATTATTG
>JBEDKD010000025.1:0-20765 GCA_041172365.1 Cyanobacteriota bacterium
CTCTCTTCCCTCTCCTCCCTCTTCCTTCAGTTATTTTTTACCGGGCATTGGGCCACGGCGTCCGGCTTCTTGAGAAGATTTTTGCAGGAAATTTAACAAATGTTCTAAGTGGGGATTATCAGATAATAACTCTAATTGTTTTAGGGATTCGTTAAAAGTATAATCAGAACGGTATAACACACGAAATGATTTTTTCAATAACTGAAAATCATCATCCGTCAAACCCGCTCTTTTTAAACCGACAAGATTGAGCGATCGCACTCTCCCAGGATTCCCTTCCACTAACATAAAAGGAGGAACATCACGATCAATGCGACTCATTCCCCCTAACATCGCGAATTTACCGATATGCACAAATTGGTGAATCCCTAAAACACCACCAATAGTAGCCTTTGATTCAATATGAACATGGCCCGCTAAAGAAACACTATTGGCTATGACTACCTGATCTTCAATGACACAATTATGGGCTACATGGACATAAGCCATTAACAAATTACCATTACCAATAATTGTACTTTGATCCGCTTCCGTAGCACGATTAATTGTAACATATTCCCGAACGCGATTATCATCGCCAATGATCACCGAACTAGGAGAGCCATCATATTTCAAATCTTGGGGTTCTAAACCGATCGCGGCACCGGGAAAAATATGATTACGAGCGCCAATTTGCGTCGGTCCTTCCAAGACAACATGAGCACCGATAATCGTTTCCGGGCCAACTTTCACCTTTTCCCCAATTACAGCATAAGGCCCCACTTGGACAGAAGGGTGTAGTTCGGCTTCAGGATGAATCACAGCCGTGGGGTGAATCAGGGTAGGCATTTTTCTATTCTTAGCTGTTAATGGGTAATAGGAAATCACAAATAGAACAGAAGTAGATAGTTAATGGGGAATAAATAACTAAATCCATAGCTAATTGCTAATTAAGAGGTAATTTACCTACTATTAGTCATTAGTAATTAGCCAGAGATTAGCCGTGTTAATCAACGATAGAAAACATTAATTCGCCTTCACAAGCCAGTTGACCATCCACTTCTGCCCGACCGTGCATTTTACCAAAGCGACGTCGTTTTACACAGATTAATTCAACAGTCATTACTAAACGATCGCCCGGAACTACAGGACGGCGAAAACGCACCTTATCAATTCCGGCAAACATACATAAACCCTTCTCCACATTATCTAACTGGGTTAACACTATCCCACCCACTTGCGCCATTGCTTCTACAATTAAAACCCCAGGCATAATGGGACGAGAGGGGAAATGTCCTTGAAAATGGGGTTCATTAAAAGTGACATTTTTAATGCCAACCGCCTTTTTTCCGGGTACATAATCAATAATACGGTCAACTAAAGCAAAAGGATAACGATGGGGTAAAAGTTGCTGTATTTCTTCGAGAGTAAAAACAGTTTTTTGCGCCGCGTTCTGGGTTTCTTTTGCAGAAGAACTCGGTTCCGTTGTCAAACTATTGGGGGTATTAACTTCAGTCAGAGTGGACATTTTAGGGAAAATTATCAGGGTTGTTAAGAGCTTTAGCCAGTTGGATATGGAGATGATGACTGGCTTTATAAGCCAAGTAATGAGCTACGGGTAAAGTTCCCAGTAAACTCAAATCTCCTACTAAATCTAAAATTTTATGACGGACTGGTTCATTTGGAAATCTCAAGGGGGGATTAATCCAACCAGAGGCATCGCAAACCAGAGCATTTTCCAGACTACCACCTTTGATTAACCCTGCTTCGCGTAATTGGTCAATTTGATGGGCTAGTCCAAAGGTTCTCGCGGGCGCGATCGCGTCTGCAAAGGCCTCTCCCTCGGTCGCCCAACTATACCATTGATTACCGATGGGGCCTAGCTCAAAATCAATCCCATAACTAAAGCGAGTTTCTGAAGAAGGAAGGGCGGCGACAAAAGCATCCCCTTGACGTATCCAGATCGGTTCCGTCACTGTGCCAGGAAGTTTAACAGACTTTGGGACATGATTCACCCTTCCTCCTTCTTCGTCTAATTGTTGAGAGATTAAACCAATAGAGTCGATGGAGTCCACCCAATTTTTCGCGGAACCATCTAAAAGAGGAATTTCGGGCCCATCAATCTCAATACAAGCATTATCGACACCCGAACCAAACAAAGCCGCGAGCAAATGTTCCACAGTACGGACCTTCGCGACACCATTACTTAACTCTGTGGAGAGAGTCGTTTGACATACCGAGTCCACCGTCGCCGGAATAATAGCGCGATCGGGCAAATCAACCCTGACAAAATAACGACCTTCACCCGGATTCCCCGGAAGTACCCGGACATGAGTCACCTCCCCACTATGAAGTCCCACCCCCGACAATTCCAAAGGTGACGTTAAAGTATATTCGATTCTCCCTTGATCCTTATTCATCGCGTTCTCCTTTGTCATGATGGGTAATGGTTGATGGGTGATGGGTAATGGGGATTGAGGAGGATGGGGAGGAGAGGGAAGAGCGCGAAGAAATAATGAAACACAAAGGCACAAAGACACAAAGGAGAAACCCCATCCTCCTCATCCTCCCCATCCTCCCCATCCTCCTCATTACCCATTACCTATTACCCATTACCTCAAGGGTTGATCTTCTTCGGAGAAACGGAAATAGATTAAGATGGGAATTAATACTAACACTAATAACAACATGGAAAGGGCAGAGCCAAAGGGTTCATCTCGCGCTTTCGTAAATTGATTTTGGATCAAATTTCCTACCATCATTGTTTTTGCACCCCCTAATATATCTGGGGTAATAAATGCCCCTAATGCGGGTATAAATACTAAAATTGAACCGGAAACTATACCCGGTACTGTTAAAGGTAACACGACTCGCGCAAAGGTACGCAAATCATTTGCCCCTAAATCTTGCGCGGCTTCAATTAAGGTAAAGTTAAATCGCTCTAAGGTTGTATAAAGGGGTAAAATCATAAAGGGTAAATATCCATAAATTAATCCGATATTAACCGCGAAGGGGGTAAATAATAATTCTAAGGGTTGATTGATAATTTGTAAACTTTCTAACACGACATTAATTACTCCTTCATTTCTTAATAAGACAAACCATGTGTAAGTTCTTACTAAGAAATTAGTCCAAAAGGGAATTACTACTAATAATAATAACGCACCTCGCCAACGGGGGGAACGAGTGGCAATGAAAAACGCGAGGGGATAACCAATTATTAAACACGCGAGGGTTGTAAAGGTTGCCATTCCTAGCGATCGCGCTAAGACGTTGAGATAAATTTCATCAAAAAGACGTTGATAATTTTCTAGGGTAAAAATACCCTTGACTCCCCCATAAACATCGGCCTGTAAAAAACTGTATAGGAGTACAATTAATAAGGGGATCACAAAAAATAGTATTAACCATATCGTTGCCGGAAATAAAAGCAGTAAGAGATGGTTTTGGGGGCGAGTTTGTCTAGTCATTGGGGACAAGGGAGATAGGGAAAGTGAAAAAAAAATTTTGACAAAATGGCAAAAAAACGCGATCGCTCGGTTATAGTATAAAATGCAATATATTATCCCCACTAGCGACGCGAGTGCAAAACAATCGTGCAAACGCCTCAATTTCCTGAATCAAACCATCCGATTGTCAAATCGCTGTTTCCTCTCAGCGATCAAGAGTTATTGACTCTTTTTCAGACACATCTGGAGCAGGGTAAATACTTCACAGCTATTTTCTGTCGTTATGCACAGATTGTCTATAGTCTAATTAGACATTCTGTACGATCGCCTGTTCAAGCAGATTACCTCTTCGCTGATACATGGCGATATCTTTTCCATGAATTGCGGGATTTAGACTTACGCGAGGGGTCAGACCCCGAAGGGGGAAATCTCTCTCTTCAAAATTGGTTAATTAATGTTACGGCGATTCGGATTAATGAGGCAATATTACCGCCCGTTGAATCAATTCATTATTCTTTAAAAACCGCTTCGCCCCCCTTTTGGTGTTATGTTTTACAATCCTTAGATCAATTAGCTCCATTAATACGACTTGTGGTATTAATGGCGCAAACATTTCATTGGAGTGAGACTCGTATCGCGGCTTATTTACAAGCTGAAGGCGAAGCGATTTCTCCCGCACAAGTTCGTTCTTTATTAAACAAGGGATACCAAACCCTTGAAGAAAATTTACCGGAGGATATTGGCGAAATCTATTTACAAAATATATCGGTTTCTTCTGAGGAACTTCTCCCCTCTTAATTTATTTTTTTGTATCATAAGCCTCTGCTTTATTGTATAATACAGAAGTGCTTTGGCACTTCTTTTTTGTATCTCTATTCTCTCATACATTAACGATAAGGGACAACTTATGACTAAAATTGCCCAATATGGCTCTTGGAAATCCCCCATTACTTCTGATTTGATCGTTTCTGGAACTATTGGACTCGGTGGAATTACCGTCGATGGTGAGGATATTTATTGGCTGGAAGGACGCGCTTCAGAAGGGGGACGAAATGTCATTGTTCGTCGCACTCCTGATGCTAATATGATTGATATTACGCCCAAACCTTTTAATGTCAGAACGCGTGTCCATGAATACGGTGGCGCGTCTTTTATTGTCAAAGATGGTATTGTTTATTTTTCTAATTTTGCTGATCAACGTCTCTATCGTCAGCTTATAAATCAAGAGCCGGTACCTTTTACTCCTGAAAATAATTGTCGTTATGCTGATGGAATTTTTGATGCTCTGAGAAATCGCGTAATTTGTGTCCAAGAAGATCATACTTCGGGAAAAGAACCTGTTAATAGTTTAGTCAGTATTAATCTGGAAAATGGCGCGGATATTCGGGTATTAACAGAGGGTAATGATTTTTACTCATTTCCTCGTTTAAGTCCCGATGGTTCCCAACTGGCTTGGATTAGTTGGAATCATCCCAATATGCCTTGGGATGGTACAGAATTATGGGTTGCTCCTGTTAATTCCGATGGCTTTTTAGGAGAAAAAGTCTTAATTGCGGGTGGCGTTAATGAGTCTATTTTTCAACCGGAATGGTCCCCTGATGGAGTTTTATATTTTGTCACCGATCGCGACAACTGGTGGAATATTTATCGTTGTGAAACTCCCTTCAGTTCCCCGGAAATTGCGGGGAGGATCGAACCTGTCTATGAAATGGATGCAGAATTTGGTTTGCCCCAATGGGTTTTCGGTATGTCAACCTATAGTTTTATTTCAGCAAATAAAATTATTTGTACTTACACGAAAAATGGGATTTGGCATTTAGCTACTCTTGACACAGAAAGCAAAGAATTAACTCCGATTGAGACACCTTACACTGATATTTCTTTAATTTGTGCTCAGGACGATCGCGTGTTATTTTTAGGGGGTTCTCCCACGGAAGCCAGCGCGATTATTTCTCTAAATTTAACCACAAATACCCAAGAAATATTGCGACGCTCCAATGAATTAAAAATCGATCCGGGTTATTTATCAGTGCCCGAACCCCTCGAATTTCCCACGGAAAATGGGTTAACGGCTTATGGCTTATTTTATCCGCCCAAAAACCGAGATTTCTCTGCCCCAACGGATGAAAAACCGCCCTTAATTGTGAAAAGTCATGGGGGACCCACCGCGGCAACTTCTAGCACTTTTAATTTGAAAATTCAATATTGGACAAGTCGTGGTTTTGCTGTCTTAGATGTTAATTATGGCGGTAGTACCGGATATGGAAGAAATTATCGTCAACGTCTGCAAAATAGTTGGGGAATTGTTGATGTTGATGACTGTGCGAATGGGGCGAAATATTTGGCAGATAAGGGGTTAGTTGATGGGGGAAAAATGGCGATCGCGGGGGGAAGTGCAGGGGGTTATACCACTCTTTGTGCCTTAACCTTCCGTAATGTTTTTAAAGCGGGCGCGAGTTATTATGGAGTGAGTGATTTAGAAGCCTTAGCGGAAGATACTCATAAGTTTGAATCCCGTTATTTGGATGGGTTAATCGGTCCTTATCCTGAGAAAAAAGAGGTTTATCAAGCGCGATCGCCGATTAATTTTACCGAGCAGTTATCTTGTCCCGTCATTTTCTTCCAAGGATTAGAAGATAAAATTGTACCTCCCAATCAAGCTGAAATGATGGTAGAAGCCATTAAAGCGAAAGGTTTACCTGTGGCTTATGTGGCTTATGAAGGGGAACAACATGGTTTTCGACAGGCGGAAAATATTAAGCGCACCTTGGATGGGGAATTATATTTCTATGGCCGGGTGTTTGGGTTTGAATTAGCAGAAAAAGTCCCAGAAGTAGCGATCGCGAATCTTTAATAATGGGATGGCAATGCACCCTAACTATTAACCTTTCCATCCTCAATCTGAAATTACCATGAGTGAAATACAAGCCGACTATGATAGTCCTTGGAAAGAGGCGATCGAACTTTATTTTGCCGAATTTATGGCCTTATTTTTCCCAGACGCGTATGTTGATATCGACTGGGAAAAAGGTTATGAATTTTTAGACAAAGAATTGCAACAAGTCGTGCGAGATGCGGAATTGGGAACGCGTCTGGCTGATAAATTAGTTAAAGTTTGGCGACTCACAGGGGAGGAGTCTTGGGTTTTAGTTCATTTAGAAGTTCAATCCCAAGTCGAACTCGATTTTGCCAAGCGGATGTATATTTATAATTACCGCTTGTTTGACCGTTATGAGCGTCAAATTGTCAGTTTAGCCGTTTTAGGCGATGAACAACGCACTTGGCGCCCCCATTGTTATCAATATTCCCTCTGGGGTTGTCAAGTTAGTTTACAATTTCCTATTGTCAAACTCTTAGATTATGAGTTACAATGGGAAAACTTAGAAACAAATAACAATCCTTTCGCGATCGTTGTCATGGCACATCTGAAAACCAAGGCAACACGCAATCAACCCCAAGAGCGTTTACAATGGAAATTAACATTGATTCGCCGCCTCTATGAACGAGGTTATACGAAAAATGAAGTGTTACAACTCTTTCGGTTAATTCAATGGATGATGGTATTACCCAAAGAGTTAGAACTTAGTTTTCAAGAAGCGCAAAGTCGTTATGAGGAGGAAAAAAGAATGCCTTACCTGATGAGTATTGAACGTGATGCCATAATTAAAACCTTGCAAGAAAATGTGATTGAAGTCTTAGAGACACGATTTACTGAAATTCCGCGATCGCTCATTGATAGTATCAATCAAATTAGTGATTTAACTGAATTGAAACCACTGCTGAAAGCGTCAATTACTATTCAGTCGGTTGCCGATTTTCAAGATTTTATCGCCCATAAAACGATAGAGAATTAAGACGATAGGGGCGTGATAAAAACGCCCCTATTTTTTTTTAATAAAAATATCATTAATGTAAATTAAATTGATGCCGAAAAAACAGAAATTTCCTTATTTGGTAGGTTCTAAATGGACCGCACAACAAAAAACTTGGGGATGGCGACATTTTCAAGTTGTTAACCGTAAAAATGAAGGGAAATGGGTATTTGCAGAAATGGTCGCGTCTTGCGATCCTAATGTCCGTTTTTGGCTCAATGCCCAACAATTGCGCGATCGCGCCCTCTGGATACCCGGATGGCAATCAACCCAAGAACTTGAAGAATTAGAATAAACTAATATCAACAAAACTAAGGATATACACCATGAACAAAAATTTGGTCTGGGTTTCTTTACTTTTTACTTCTTTTGTGGTAAGTTATCATCCTTACAGCGCTGCCTCCGTTAGTCCTCCCCTGGTTCCCTCATCGACAGAAACCCCCAAAGAAACACCACCATCTCACAAAAATACCTTACCAGAAACACAAATTATCACAAAGGAAGACCTCCCCCCCGGTTTTGAGGAAGACTTATTGTTGAAAAATTTTATGGAAAAGAGTATGAGTTCCATGAAAGGTGAGTTTAGTGCTTTTGCTTTCGTAAAAAATCAAAAATCACGGATTCAGATCATGGGATTGATCCAAGAACTACCGCCCTTTTCCACCCAGAAAGAAAAAGAAGATTTTGATAAATTCATGCAGACAGATTTTCTCGCAAATGTATTTGTCTCATCCTTGACTCGACCCGGTGAAACCGTACCCAAAGCAGAACCATTAATATTAACTAAAAAATTTGGTAATGCGGCTAAAGGATGGACTACTCAGACCAAAATTAAGGATATTTCTAGTCGTTTAGATGTTGTTACTTTTCGACGTGATCGTTTTTTCGGTTTGGTAGTGTTCATGTATATGAATGAGACCCCGGAAACTTTGAATATTAGTGATATAGCTAGTAAAATGGATCAGCGTTTAATGACAATAATGCCCACTATTCCCCCGTCCCAGAATCCCACAGACTTAAAAGAGAAAGAAAAATGATACAATAAACTCTTGTCTATTTTGGGTTGATTATCTCTATGGGCGCGGCTGTTTATTTAGAAAATGTCTGTAAACTCTATAATCAAATCCCTGTTGTCAATAATCTCTCTTTTACCATTAATAAAGGAGAAATGTTTGGCCTCCTCGGTCCCAATGGTGCGGGAAAATCGACTACGATTCGGATGTTAACTACTTTAACTAAACCTACCAGTGGTAAAATTGAGGTGGGGGGATTTGATATTACTAAAGAAAGTTTACAGGTAAAACGCTCTATTGGTGTGGTTTTACAACAAACCAGTGTGGATGGAGATTTGTCGGTTTGGGAAAATATGGAATTTCACGGTCGTTTACATCATATTCCTAACCCTAACCGACAAACTTTAATTAATCAATGGTTAAATTATGTAGAATTAAGCGATCGCGCTGATGTTCTGGTAAAAACTTTATCCGGGGGGATGAAAAGACGTTTACAAATTGCTCGCGCACTTTTACATCAACCGGAAATTCTCTTTTTAGATGAACCTACCGTTGGTCTCGATCCGCAAACTCGGCGACGGTTATGGGAAATTATCTTAGATTTGAATAAGCAAGGGATGACGATGTTATTAACTACTCATTACATGGATGAGGTAGAATATTTATGCGATCGTATTGGTATTATGGACTCAGGGAAATTAATTGAACTAGGAACCCTGAAGGAGTTTCGGAAAAAACATGGAGAAGGATTAGTAATGAAAAAAATCGGAGAGCGATGGGATTATCAATTTTTTCCTACCTTAATCGAGGCTAATTCCTATTTAGAACAACAACCGGATAAAACGGGAATGATGGTGCGTCCTTCCAATTTAGAGGATATTTTTGTCGAATTAACTGGTCGTCAATTGGATTAAAATTAGGGTGATTTTCATGGCTCGATTAGCAACAACAATAGAAGCGATACTATACTTAAAAGGTCAATCCTTATCGGTTTCAGAGATCGCGGAAATCGCCAAAAGCGATCGCGCCCAAGTAGAAGAGGGGTTGATCGAATTAATGTCAGACTACTCCTATCGGGATACGGCCTTAGAAATCGTGGAAACTCCCAAAGGTTATAGTTTACAACTGAAAGACGAATATAGTAATCTCATGCACAGCCTCATTCCCTCCGAATTAGGAGTAGGGGCTTTGAGGACCCTAGCCGCGATCGCGCTCAAAGGGGGGATCACCCAAAGCGAATTAGTAGAGCTAAGGGGATCTGGAGCCTATCAACACGTTCAAGAATTGGTAGAATTAGGGTTCATCCGAAAACGGAAACACTCCGAAAGTCGGTCTTCTTGGTTACAAGTAACCGAAAAATTTCACCAATACTTCCAAGTGGACCAACTGCCCAAACAACTTTCCCTGAATTTTCCCATCAATTCAGAGCCGATCGTGGAAAATTAAACTAAACTAAACTAATTAAGCCTGACAAACATAGTCATCCAATGGTTTTTCCCTCAGACTCAAATTCTCATGATCAGCAGACTACTATCAACCCCCTGTTGAAATACCTCCAACACCAACCGCCAGAGGTACTCGCCCACGTTGCTAACTCCGTGAGTCCCGAAATTAAAGAAATTATTTTTCAAAATGTGCAGGGACTTTTGGGCGCTTTACCCTCCGAGCACTTTGATGTTCAAATTACAACAGACAGAGATAACCTCGCGAATTTATTAGGCTCGGCGATGATGACGGGTTATTTCCTTCGCCAAATGGAGCAGCGGATGCACCTGGAAGAAAATTTATCTCGCACCTCCTCACTTGATTAATCAGGGGAGTGGCGATTGGCGATTGGCGATTGAGGATTGGGGACTGGGGACTACCGATTACCCATCTCCAACAACTATTGTGGCGCAGGCTAATCCTGCGATTGACATAATTTTGGGGAGTTGTCTCTTACCCATCACCCATTACCGATTACCCATCACCCATGTACGGGCGAAGCATTTGCCGATATAACTTTTCGATTAGTGGCTAATATTTAAGCGCTTATGCTTCGCCCCTACTTATTACCCCCTCAACAACGTACAATAACTGTCATTGAAATAGCGCGATCGTGTCTTTCTCCCTTAAGGTGGCTAGTAAATTTCTCAAAGCCCCTAATATTAAGTCTGGTGGAGCATTAAATAATTAGGAGGGGCGGGTTTACAGAATCTTTGGCTTCTAGTGAAGATATTGGGGAATCCGCCCCTACAGTCATTGGGTGTATTTAACCAGACTTGATATAACTTTGGGATGAGACACGATCGCGCTCCTTAGACACAATCCTAGGTTAAAATTAAGAAAGATGAAGCCAGAGAATTCTTGGCAAAATAATTCTGACAGTAAACTGGCGGAGAATATCGTGGAATTCCCCGCCGTACCCGTTGATGAGCAAATATCAACACTGCCAATATCCCCTGATTTTCCACCGACTTTATATCAAGGGCGTAGAGTGAAAGCCGCCCTCCTTTTAATAATTATCTGGGGTATTATTCTCACTCTTCATTTACTTTCCTGGGGCTCTTGGGTGGTATGGAGTTTGACAGGTGTACTGTGGATACAAGCTTTTCGCGTATTATTTGCCCAACCGAAACCGACTCCAGAGCCTCTGAAAGAGGAAAATCGCCAAAAATGGCCTTTTGTCTCCTTATTAGTCGCGGCCAAAAATGAAGAAGCAGTGATCGGTAATCTGGTAAAAAGTATCTGTAATTTAGACTATCCCCGCGATCGCTATGAATTATGGGTAATTGATGATAACAGTACCGATAAGACTCCCTTGGTATTAGAGCAATTAACTAAGGAATATAGTCAGTTAAAGATATTTCGTCGCCCCCCTAATTCAACGGGTGGCAAATCGGGAGCGCTTAATCAAGTTTTTTCCCTCACAAAAGGTGAATTTGTCGGGGTTTTTGATGCTGACGCCCAAGTAGCTCCCGAACTTTTACGCGATATGTTACCCCTTTTTAATCAAGAAAAAGTGGGCGCGGTACAAGTACAAAAGGCGATCGCGAATGCCCCCTTAAATTTCTGGACTCGCGGGCAAGAAGCAGAAATGGCCTTAGATAGTTTTTTCCAACAACAACGTATTGCTATTGGAGGTATTGGGGAATTACGCGGAAATGGCCAATTTGTGCGTCGCAGTGCCTTAGAAAGTTGTGGCGGTTGGAATGAAGAAACGATTACTGATGATTTAGATTTAACCATGCGTTTGCATTTAGATCAATGGGATATTGAGTTTCTTTTATTACCCGCGGTATGGGAAGAAGGGGTAAAAACTCCTCTCGCGTTATGGCATCAACGTAATCGTTGGGCTGAAGGGGGTTATCAGCGTTATTTAGATTATTTCCCTTTGATTGTGAAAAACCCTATGGGTATTGGCAAAAGTTGGGATTTATTTGGGTTTTGGATTACTCAATATATTTTACCTACTGCCGCGATACCTGATTTATTAATCGCGATCGCTCGTCATAGTCTTCCTATTACCACTCCCTTAACATTTCTCACTCTGACGTTATCTTTAGTGGGAATGTTTGGGGGATTGCGTCGCACTCAAGGTCAAAAAGATGCCAAGGGTGATAACCTATTAGTACCTTCATTATTTGTGACTTGTTGGCAGGCATTACGGGGTACTGTTTATATGTTACATTGGTTTGTGGTAATGGGAAGTGTCACAGCCCGTATTTCTGTGCTGCCGAAACGTCTCAAATGGGTGAAAACTCAACATAGTGGTAGTGACACGGTTATATGAGGAGAAAACGGGTTTCTTACTAGGAAATTGCCCTCAGACAAGGAAGATGTTGGGTTTTGCGCTGCGCGCAAGCTGCGCTAACGTGCCTCAACCCAACCTACGAATCTCATTTTTGTAGGTTGGGTTGAGCGATACTTAACCCAACATCTTCCTTGGGTTTCGTGCTACCAACAAATAACCTGAATAAACCCGCCCCACCTAACGATTAAATGCCATGAATTAGCAATGCGTTGGTTTCTAGGGGCGGGTTTTTTCCCTTGTCTGTTTTCTGGCATATAGCGCGCTCTTTATTAATAATGAATTGTGAAATCTTGTCAGGGCAACCACTTCTGGATTGCCCCTACAAAAATATTGCGATTGAAATAGGATTGCTATAGCATTATAATGCAATATAACGGCAAAGAGATTGGGTAATGAACTTAAACTAACGCGTTTAAAAGAGCCTGTAATTTGAGTTGTATTTCAGCAAATTCTTTATCGGGTTCAGATCCTTCGACAATACCAGCACCCGCGTAAAGTCGTGCGCGATCGCCGTCTATTAACGCGGAGCGAATACCAACAAAAAATTCACCATTGCCCTGATGATCTACCCATCCTAACGGTGCGGCAAAAAGAGAGCGATCGAAATTTTCATAATGGCGAATTTGTGATTTGGCAATATCTCTGGGTAAACCCGCGACGGCGGGTGTCGGATGTAATTCAGCTAAGATTTCTAACAAATGAATATTATCAGAAACTTGAGAGGTAATAGGTGTGCGTAAATGTTGAATATTGGAGAGTTGTAAGAGGTGAGGCGAGGGTGAAAAATGGGGAGTTAAACCCAGATTTACCAGACGTTGTATGATAAAATCAATCACTACACGATGCTCTCGCAAGTCCTTTTCACTACATAATAAACTATTGGCCAATACGATATCCTCCGCGGGAGTTTTCCCTCTAGGGGCCGAACCCGCTAACGCGTCAGTAATTAACTCTCCATCTTGGATACGAATTAAACGCTCTGGGCTGGCTCCGATGAAGTTTTTACCGTTACCATTACTGGTGGAAAATATATAACAATCTGGGTAAAAATTTCGCAAATTATTGAGAGAATTTGTCAGACTAAATTTGCGAGTGGATGTGACATCGATCGCGTGGGAAAGAACGATTTTCGTAAAGTGATTAGCACGAATGGATTTTAAAGCATCAATCACCGATTTTTTAAATTGATGGGGATTATTCAAATTTATTTGATGTTGAGGTTGAGAGGGGGAGCTAAAATCGGTTAAAATTTGATCGAGAAGATGAGGGGAAGTCATCGTTTGTATTTGTCGCCAAATACTATGGGATAAAGTTTGGACATTAGTCTGGGCATTAAGTTGAGTATTAATAACAAGAGTGCAGTGATTATTTTGTCGGGTGATTTGCCATTTAGGTAGAAAAATTGTCGCGGCAGGAAAAACCGCATTTTTGGTAAAAGTTTCGTCAAAAAAGGTAAAACTACAGAAAAAATGAGGCCCGGCAAAAGGGAGATGAGTCGCACCAATAGCAATAGTATTTTCTAGGGTAGATGCCATGAAATTTTGAGCCAGACTAAAGCGATCGCGTCCTTCTATGGTTAAATGAAGGGAACTATCAAAGGCCGCGATCGCCAAATCTTGCCCCGGATGATGTGCATTTTGATGATATTTTTTTTCCGAATAAAAATGGACGCGATCGGAGACATAAAAATGCTGGAGAATCGCGAGGGGATCAACCGAGGGAATTTCCAGAGAAATACTAACAATTTTTATGGGATTGATCGCGGTTAAAGTCTGCTGACAATTTAAGAGAAATTGACACAGATCCTGACAATCTTGAAAGAGATGAAGACAATGGGGTATTACTGGCATGGAAGCAATCATGTTAAATTGATTGGCAGAAGCATGGGGATCAGGGAATATTGGAGAAGGAGAGGCAGGGAGACGTGATGAGGTGGAGGTTTCCCCTGTCTTTCCCCAGTCAAGAGTCCCAAAATGCGCCCAATCCCCTGTCGTTATGTTCCCTGTTTCTCTCATTATTGAGTGTACCCTGTTGCCTTAAAATTGTAAAATTAATCCTCTTCTCGACAGAAAATCAAGTTACTGAAATGACAACCCAGTTAATTAATCCTCCCAAAAGTAAACTTTGGATGGCCGCGATCAAACCCCCTATGTACACGGTTGCAGTGATTCCTATTTGGGTGGGAACCGCGATCGCGTGGGGGGAAACAAAGACGCTCAATTTATCAATTTTTCTGACATTTTTAATGTCGGCTATTTTCATTATTGCTTGGTTAAATATGAGCAATGATGTTTTTGACTCCGACACAGGAATTGATAAAAATAAACACCATTCTTTGGTCAATTTAACCGGAAATCGAAGTCTGATTTTCTGGTTAAGCAATCTTTTTTTACTGTTAGGAATTACCGGAATAGGCGCGATCGCGTGGTGGCAAAAAGATCCAATGGTAATTAAGATTATACTCCTTGCCTGTGCTTTTGGCTATAGTTACCAAGGTCCTCCCTTTCGATTAGGATATCAGGGTTTAGGGGAAATTATCTGTTTTTTCACCTTTGGTCCAATGGCGTTATCGGCCGCGTATTATAGTCAAACTCAAACTTGGTCATTTTCTAATCTTGCCGCCTCCGTAATTATCGGTATTGTCACCAGTATCATTTTATTTTGTTCTCACTTTCATCAAGTCGCTGATGATATTGCCGCGGGTAAAAAATCCCCAATCGTTCGCATGGGAACGAAAACAGGTTCAGATTTATTACCCTGGTTATGTGGAAGTTTATATGCTTTGACAGCCCTGTTTATAATTCTGGGAAATTTCCCCATAACAACCCTATTAATTTGGGGCAGTTTACCTTTTTCTATTCAACTTTGTCGTCATGTGAGTGCCCATCACGATCAACCGGAAAAAGTTAGTAATTGCAAATTTATCGCGGTTTATTTACATTTTACCAGTGGTTTATTATTAGGATTGGGTTTTGTCTTACCCCTTGCCTTCTAAAAAATTGAGTTATAATGGTAGAAACCGGGTTTATTAACCCCAAAAACCCGTTTTTTGGGGTTTATTTCACAAAAATCAGTAATTGGTAAGTTTATAATTCTCTTTCCTTAAGAAAAGGGAAACCTGTCGCGTGGTTTGAGAAACCGGGTTTCTTTTGTAAACTTTTCGTAACACCAAGAGCCTCTCCAAAGAAACCCGGTTTCTTTGATTCGCGTGGTTTGAGAAACCGGGTTTCTTTACGAAAAATTGGACTAACACCAACAGCCTCAAGAAACCAGGTTTCTTTGATTCACGCTCTTTGAGAAACCGGGTTTCTTTAGTAAACTTTTCGTAACACCAAAAGGCTCAAGGGAGAAACCCTGTTTCTTTAATGTACGAAATGTACGAAATGTCATAATTATCATAATTATCTCAAACTATAGTGTCACTGGTATATCATCATTTACTTTTCATCTATACTATTAGTAGAACACCATCCCCCACAGCCAATAATGAGTACGGGTTATTCACGATTTGATTCCCTCACTAGCATCCTCGCCGGAACACTAACGGTAGCAGGAATTGTCATTTTTGCACCCGCTCCAATTTTAGCTATATCTCCCCAAGAAATTGCCCAATTAGCTGAGTCTGTCACTGTTCAAATTAATGGTACAACTGGAAGCGGTACGGGATTTATTATTGCTAAAAAAGGCACGACTTACACTGTATTGACAGCTAATCATGTGGTTAAAGATTCTAAGGCAACCTATACAATTCGTACTAATAGGGGAAAAGATTATCAAGTCACCAGCACTGTATTATTGCAAACAAGAGAAAATGAGCCAGATTTAGCCGTTGTCACCTTTAACAGTGCAGAATCTTATTCCGTTGTAACATTAGGTGATTCTGATCAATCCGCCATTGGAACCGAAATTTTTGTCGCGGGTTATCCCGCAAATTTAGCTGAACAAAAATATGGTACTCAGCGTAATTTTGAGTTTTCACCAGGCTATGTTACCAGTCGTCTCTCGAATCATCCAAGAGGTTATAATTTGCGTTACACTGCTGTCACAAAAGGGGGGATGAGCGGAGGGCCTGTATTTGATGGGGAAGGGCGCGTCGTTGGTGTTCATGGAGAGGGCGATCGCGATTTTGATACGTTGGTAACAGATAATAAAAAAAATATTACAGGGTTAGCTATTACTAAAACGGGGTTTAATGCAGCTATTCCTATTAATACTTTTTTGGCGAAATTGTCGGAGGCGGGGTTAAGTCGTTCTGCTATTTTGGTGAGTACATCTCCAGTTAAAAATTCCTCTTTGTTGCCGAAAAATACCAATAATGCTAAAAGTTATTATGTGCGTGGTTTGAGTAAGTTTGATCGGGGAGATGTATCAGGCGCGATCGCGGACTTTAATCAAGCCATTGAAAGTCAATCTGATTACGCGGAAGCTTATTTTTATCGGGGACTTGCCTATTTTGACTTGAAAGATTTGCCTAATAGTATCGCGGATTATAACAAAGCGATTGATCTCAATGCGGGTTATGTCGATGCTTATTATAATCGGGCATTAGTTTTCTCCGCAATGGGGGATAAACCGAGCGCGATCTCCGATTATACTCAAGTGATTCGCCTTGATAGAAATTTTGCCTCTGCTTATAATAATCGAGGTTTAGCACTTTCGGAATTAGGCGATCAAAAACAAGCTATTGATGATTTTAATCAAGCTCTCCAGATTAATCCGGGCAGAGCTAATAGTTATTTTAACAGAGGATTGGCTCTTTTTCGCATCGGAAACGATCGCGCTGCTTTAGCGGATTATACTCAAGCGATTCAACTTTCTCCTAATTATGCCAAAGCCTATGCTAACCGAGGCATTACTTTAGTCAGAATGGGAGATAGACAAGGCGCGATCGCTGATTTACAGCAAGCCGCACGTTTATTTTCTGCACAAGGAATGAATGCAGATGCACAGAAAGCCTTAGAGATGGTTCGGCAATTGCAAAGGTAGTCAAATCCTTTGTGGGGGCGGGTTAGCCAATATCTGTGCCACCAAACAGACAAGCCAGAAAACCCGCCCCATCCCCGCCCATAAATGCCTTCTTAATTCCATTTAATCCTTGGGATGGGGCGGGTTTATTGAGGTTATTTGTTGGTAGGATAAATTCCGGTGAAAGAGCCCCTACAGACGCGCCCCATCCACACCCACGAATTGCTAATTAATTGCATTTAATCCCTTTGCACATGATCTCTGTAGGGGCGGGTTCACCCGTATCTATAATTGACATCCGGGGTATTGATAAACCCGCCCACACCCCGCGATGATTTATCGCGTGATCGTGTGGGGATGGGGCGGGTTTATTGAGGTTATTTGTTGGTAGGAAAAATTCGGGTGAACCCGCCCCTACAGGATCATCGTGATGCTGATTTTCCCCTAAAACCTCACCGTTACCAATATCACCCGCCTCGGTTGATTTTCAGCTTCAATAGTAAACTCTACACGCCCAAAACCTTTTCGCCCAGGTTCGACTAATTCATAACGCGATGTCACTGTACCTCCTGCTGTATCGTATTGGGCAAAAGCTACTCCTGGGTTTCTCCCGGCAGAGGCATCCGTATCCCCCGCCCAAGAGCCCCAATCATCCAATCTCGATCGCGTTGGTAAAAGTGAAGCCGCGATTTCTGGGGGAGCTAATCTTTGATCGGCTAAGACTTTTTGGGCATTATAAATCGCGCACATGGTGGGCCCAGAAATTTTGGCATCGCTATATTGATCTTCATACTTTTGTACGAAGCCAAAACCCACATTAGGACCGACTTGATCCTGTCTTTGTCTTCCCCATAACCGACTGGTATCTGAAGCAAAATTAGAACCGCTACCCGTGACAGCTAATTCGGTTCTATTGTTGGTAAAATTACGGTTGACAAATTCTTGATCAGCAGTGCGAATCCGGTTTACGGCATCGGCTTCTATGTTACTGCTAACATTAGTTTTTCCTTGTAATATGGGTGAGAGAACACCCGGAATAGGTTGTGCTCCACAATATTTTTGAATACCGTTGAAAACGCGATCGGCTGACAAGGCGCTGATGGGAAATTCTAAATCATAAGCTTCCGCGGGTTTGGGGAAGAAAATACCCGATGTTGCCGAAGCAGTAAAAGAAGCTCCACCCCAAATAATAATACGATTAAATTGACGGCGACTTAGACTCATAATTTATCGACTCCCAGGAGAGCGTGCCCCAGGCTCAATTTGAGCTTTCATAAAGTGGTAGCGAGTAGATGAACCGCAATTTGTTGCTCTAGCACAAAATACTTCTAATCCCAGACTTCTGCCATTGCTAATATCTACTATCATTGTATGTACCTTACCCTGATCACCAGTGCGAGAGGCTACTTGATTTCCATCTACATAAACGTCTATTCGCACAGGTGGGGCATCGCTGGTGTCAGGAATTGCAAACTCCAATCGCAGAGAAGCGGGGCCACCTGGAAGTCGACAAGTTATCTTGGTATCAGCGTTCATGTATAAGACACTGGTGTAAATTTCTCGGCCAACGGAAATATCTTGTAGGCCAGAACCCCACCATGCATTTGATCGATTAACACACTTCAGGTCAGCCAAAGAGATTGGGCGCTGGGCCTGTGCCACTTGTGCGCCAACTGTCGCTAAAGTAAAAGACAATACCCCCGCCGAAAGTAAACCACTGATCCACCGGACTCGCTTCATAGAAATATCCTGCCGACACTTCGCTAAATTACTATAGGCGAAGTCTTATGTCGGAAATGTCCTGACTTTCCTCCACTGACAATATCCTAAATGTCACAAATGTACGAAATGTCAGCTACAATTGATGACGTAAACTTCACTATCTCCCTTCTCTATGAACATCGCAGAAGTCGTAAAATTGGCAGATGAGCTAGTTTTTACTAAAACGGGAAAGCACCTCGACTATCTGCAAGAAGCTATCCTCCGGGGCACTCTAAAAGATCACACCTATCCTGAAATCGCGGACAAAGTTTACTCAAGTTCCAGTCATGTGAGAAATGTCGGATCAGAACTTTGGAAAATCCTATCGGAAGGTTTAGGACAAGATATTACTAAAGCAAATTTTAGAGCTATATTAGAGCAGGGTAAAAATTCTAATTATCAATCAGCTATTATTGAAAATATAACAGGCGATCATGTAACAGTTAATAAGCTTAATATTTGTTCTCAAAAAGCACGAAAACCCCGAAAAACTAAACCGTCCCAAGAAACCCAAAATCAACGGCAAATAGACTTAGGAGAAGCACCGGAAATCTTCACTTTTTACGATCGCGCTAACGAACTCGCCACCCTCGAACATTGGATAATACAAGAACACTGCCACCTTGTGCAAATTCTGGGACTTCGCGGAATAGGTAAAACATCCCTGGCCATACGTCTAATCGACAGAATCGAAACCCATTTTGATAGGATCATTTATCGCAGTCTCCGCTTTTCCCCAACCCTAGAAACCACCCTCACCAACCTCCTACAAATCTTCTCCCAATCATCAGAAATTCCCCAGGAAGTTAGGGACAACCACGGGGGGATTGCCCCTACAGAAATTCTGAATCACCTACGGCAGAATCGTTGCCTAATAATCCTCGATGACGTGCAGACACTTTTCAGCAGTAATCAACTTGCCGGACAATACAAATCAGACTATGAAGATTATCACATATTTTTCAAATTAATCACGGAAGTTTCTCATAATAGCTGTTTCATCTTAATTAGTTCCGAAACCCCTAGAAAAATTGCCGAATTATCAAAAGAAAATTCCCCCCTTCGCACCTTAGTTTTAGGGAGTTTAGGAATAGCCGCGAAAGAGATTTTAAACTCCCATCAATTATTAGAAGAAGAAACATGGGAAACCCTGATTAATACCTATCAAGGCCACCCTCTCTGGTTAAATATAACAGCTACCCTAATTCAACAATTCTTTGGCGGTAGAGTCGCGGATTTTTTGTCCTATGATATGCCAATTTTAGATGAATCATTACGATCGCGTTTAGAGCAAGAATTTCGGAGATTAACCGAGGAAGAGGAGGCGGTAATAGTTCACCTAGCCCATGAAAGGGAACCCGTTGCCCTATCGCAAATTTTGAAGAAAATAAAATTATCCGCTTCCGACTTAATCAATGCGATCAAATCCCTGGGAATGCGATTTTTATTAGAGACACAAGAGCAAGGAAAAACCACTTTTTTTCGTCTGAATCCGGTGATCGCACAATATGTAAAAAATCGTTATAACAGTTAAATCGTGGGGATGGGGCGGGTTTATTTCACCTGTCTGTTTTCCTCAAACATGGTTGGCGAACCCGCCCCTACAGGATTATGGATCACGGCAAAATATCAGATCAAATAACCCCCCCACACACCAAAAAAAAAGCGCGATCGTGTTGTAGGGGCTCTTTCACCCGTATCCATAATTCACATCCAGGGTATTGATAAACCCGCCCACACGCAGTTAAATCGTGGGGATGGGGCGGGTTGATTTCACCTGTCTGTTTTCCTCAAAGATGGTTGGCGAACCCGCCCCTACAGCATTAGCGATCGCGATCTCAGAGCAAATAAATGCCCCAGCGCGTCTTGTAGGGGCTCTTTCACCCGTATCCATAATTCACATCCAGGGTATTGATAAACCCGCCCCCAACCC
>JBEDKD010000026.1:0-17819 GCA_041172365.1 Cyanobacteriota bacterium
ACCCATTACCAATTACCCATTCCCTGAAAAATGGATTTACTGCGATCGCTACCCATCGGACTATACTTAGAACAACCGATAACTTGGCTACATCACATCGACTCCAGAGTAAAATTAGGCTGGTTAATGAGTTTTTTAATCGCGCCAGTTTTAGCCAATTCCACATGGCGAATAATGCTAGTCGCCTTATTAGTAATTGTTACCATCAGTACCTCGATCCCGTGGCGAGTATGGAAACAACAAATGGGATTTCTCCTATTATTTAGTTTCCTCGTTTTTGCCATAAGTCTCGTCGCGCCCGATGGCATTTCCGTCGAACATCAACCCCGTCTTCCCGCCGATGAATTAACCTTTGCCCAACAACCGGAAAAACTCGCACCAGCCCCCTCCCCTCGCCCTTGGTATAATCCCCTGGGGATCGGTGAAAAATCAACATCTAAAACTCCATCTAGTAGCCCAAATCCTACCCCCTCACTCCCACAACCCACTAATTATAATTATGTACTCTGGAATCAAGGGCCTTTTACCATTACCCGTCGATCCTTAGAATTAGCAATTAGAGTTAGTACCCTCTTTTTTACCGTGGTTTACAGTACCACACTTTTCTTATTAACAACCGCGAGTGAAGAAATTACCGCGGGGATCGAAGAGTTAATGGAGCCTTTGAGAAGATTTAATTTACCTGTCACAGAGATATCCTTAACTTTAACATTATCCTTGCGCTTTATTCCCTTAGTATTAGAAGAAATCCAAAATTTAATTCGCTCCGTGAGTACCAGGGCAATTAATTGGAAAAAATTAGGGTTACGTCGTGCAACACAAGTGTGGTTAATGGTAGCCGAAAGATTACTAGAAAATTTACTTTTACGCGCGGAACAAATTGCCAGCGCGATGCAAGTAAGAGGGTTTACCAGTCCCGATCGCCATCGTGTTGAATGGCATGAATTACGTTTGCGAAAAAGGGATTGGTTTGCGATGGGTAGTTTAGTGGTTTTTTGGGGGTTCCGTTTCTGGGTAGGATGGGGAGCTATTTGATAGGGAGTTCAGAAACCGGGTTTCTTTGGGGACTTCTGCACTCAATGTTTTGTTTGACAATAAACCCGGTTTCTTAGATTAGTAAACCCGCCCCTAAAAATCTGTAACCTAGACATTTTTCCTATTGACTTTCTCTTTCTTTTCTTTCCTCTGTGCCCTCTGTGCCTTTGTGGTTCATCAAAAAAACAGCTACAATAACACCATTATATAATATAGAGACGTGAAAGGAACCCAACCTACTTAAATTATACTACATTGTGTTGGTAATAAACCCGTCTCACGCCAGGATAAAATGCCATGAATGGGGAATTTGTGGGTTGGTAGGGGCGGGTTAACCCAAATTTCTCCCATCAACAAATAACCTCAATAAACCCGCCCCAAACCCATTATTTAATGAAATTCATTGGGAATTTATGGGGGGATGGGGCGGGTTTTCCGGCCTGTCTGTTTGGCGGCACAGATGTTGGTTAAGCCGCCCCTACAAACCTCCTTATCTTTCACGATTTGGGAATAGGTAATTGAGATTTAGTAGGGCTTATCACCTTTTTACTAACAGTTGCTCAAGGAAAAAAAAACTACTCCTTTAATCGAGCTTTGAGAGATTGATTTTCTGCTTTGAGAGTTTCTATTTGTGACTCGTAATCTTTTTGTATATCTTGCAAACGTCCCATTTCTTTAGAATTAAGTTCAAATCTTTCTAATAATTGTTGATAGGCTAATTTTAATCCCGCTAATTCTAGGGTATTTTGCTGATATTTTTCATTTTCTGTTTCCAAACTAATGACTCGTTGACTATCAATTTTCTCACTGAGTAGCTCGTAAACTTTAATCAGTGCTTTATCCACAGCACTATGTAATTCAGAACGAATTTCACTCGGTATTTCTTCTATGTTAATAACGGATACCTCCCCCGGAGATAAACCTCGATTGGCTAACCAAGCTTTCCGGTATTTTGTATGGGTGGAAAATGATCCTCCTAATATTCTTTGCAATTCCACAACTGAGACTATTTTTCCAGTCTTTTCAAACTCAGAATTGAGGGTTTGCCAAATATCTTCTTGAGTTAATGCCATATTCTTCTCCAAATTTAGGCGCGAAGATAAGCTGTCATGGTTATTCTAAAATTAGTCTTAGAATTACAGCCTACCCTCTCATTACGCTTACCACTAGAACTGTAATTGTAAGTGTAATCTGTAATTATGTTTACCGTTGTGTGTAACTGACACAGAATCGGCAATTGTAAGTGTAATCTGTAATGTACAATTACGGAAAGACCAGAGAATGAAGGAGAAAGGATTGAAAATCTACCTAGGGACGGATATTGTCTATATTCCGCGGATACAAGGGGCTATAGAGAAATATGGCGATCGCTTTATCCAACGAGTTTATACGGAGGGGGAGCAAAAAGATTGTCAAGGGGAAAATGTTTCAAAAAGTACCATTACAGCTAAAATGAACAGAGTCTTCTATAACCGATTCGCGGGGCGTTGGGCGGCAAAAGAAGCTGTTGTCAAGGCTCTAGGGACTGGTTGGCGGGGAATTTGCTATACAGAAATAGAGATTCGACGTGTTGCCAGTGGCGCTCCTCAAGTGTATTTACACGGTGCGGCGGCGGCTATTGTGGCCTCCTGGGGACCTTGCCAATGGCAGTTGAGTCTGAGCCATGATCAAGATTATTCTGTAGCTACCGCGATCGCGCTTTGTCCAGAATCTTAAATAAAGACTATAGCTGTACAAGAAACGCGATCGACTTCTGTATAAACTCCTAATATTATTGCTAAGTTGTGAAATCTAAATGAGCGAAACGTACCTGAATCATCCTAATTTTGGTCTCCTGTTTAGGGTATGTCAGATTGAAGACAGTCAAGAATTATTTACAACCCTCTATGCCCAACGTCTCTTTTTCCTAGTAACGAATGGCCCCTCTGGGTTACGTTTTGAACCCATTAGTCGTTCCGATGCTCGTTTAACGGTGGAAATTCGCTTACGCACTCTCCGCCGTAGCGGTAAAATGTCAGAATACGAGCAACTCCAAAAAATACATCACCGCACTTTTCAGTAAGAGCGAAGAAGGAAGAAGGAAGAAGGAAGAGGGAAGAGGGATGAAGGAAGAGGGAAGAGGGATGAAGGAAGAGGGAAGAGGGATGAAGGAAGAAGGAAGAGGGAAGAGGGATGAAGGAAGAGGGATGAAGGATAATATTTATGGTTTAATATTGTTCGATCGCGCTCTTCCATTTTCATTGACTGACTACCTTGATTTTTTCATTTTTGATGGGATTTTCTCGGTTTTTTAATCTCTATGCTTGATTATGTATTTTCCATTGTTACATTACCCAGATGACTGACTCCATTGCGACTCGCATTGCTAAAATTGGCGCAGAAATACCACCTTCCGTGCGTTTGATCGCGGTGAGTAAACAGGTATCTGTGGACGCGATGCGTGTCGCCTATGAGATGGGTATCCGTGATTTTGGGGAAAGTCGTATTCAGGAAGCCACCCAAAAACAAGCCCTACTCCAAGATTTACCTGATATTACTTGGCATTTTATTGGCCATCTACAAGCCAATAAAGCCCTGAAAGCGATCGCGCTATTTCAATGGATTCACTCCGTTGATAACTTAAAATTAGCACAACGTCTCAATCATATAGCCCAAGAATTATCGCGATCGCCTGAAATTTGTCTCCAAGTGAAAATGCTGCCAGATCCGAATAAACACGGTTGGACCGTTCCCGAATTATTAAAAGACTTACCTCTACTCAATCAATGTCAGAATTTACAGATAAAAGGCTTAATGGTAATTCCCCCATTAGGCTTAAATGAAACAGAGACGTTAACACTCTTTAAAGAAGCCCGTAACTTGAGGATAACAATTCAAGAACAAAATTGGTCACATATAAAAATCCAAGAACTCTCAATGGGAATGTCGCAAGATTACCCTTTAGCCATTCAAGCGGGTGCTACAATGATTCGTCTAGGTAGTATATTGTTTGGTGACAGGTAATAGGTGAGAGTTAATGGGTAATGGGTGCTAGTTTTTCACCTACCACCTAACACCTAAGAGTTCAATTAATAGTACCATTTTGCAGGGGATCAGATATCCTTGTAGAGACAGATTGAACCGAATCAGATTAAAGTAGTGTGAATAAGCTACGACAAAGCCCATAAGGGGGGATAGTCGGAGTTAAAAAAGTCGTAATGGAGCTTACGCTGTGAACATTTTTACCAAGTTAAAGGATTTTGTCGGACTCAATAACGAGCCAGAGTACGATTATGAGTACGATGAAATGGAAGGTGATCGCGAGCAAAATGCCTACCAACCGCAAGAACAACCTGCTGCTATGGCCGCGACGCAAGAGCGCGCTAGTAGTCGTCGGTTACGGGAGCGCATTTCGCCCACACCAAGTCCAGATGTCATAACACCCTCAAGTGGAATAGGAGCAGTAATGAATAATGTGATTGGGATGCCCGGTGCCATTAACGGAATTTCCGAAGTGGTTGTGATGGAACCGCGCACCTTTGAAGAAATGCCCGCGGCGATCCGTGCCCTGAAGGAACGGAAGTCTGTGGTCTTAAATTTAACCATTATGGACCCGGATCAAGCCCAAAGAGCGGTTGATTTTGTTGCCGGGGGTACTTATGCTCTGGATGGTCATCAAGAGCGTATTGGTGAAAGTATTTTCCTGTTTACTCCTAGCTGTGTACAGGTGAGAACTCAGTCTGGGGTGGTTCACGAAGTCCCTCAACCTCAAAATCGTCCTCGCGTGACTCCGCCTAGCGCGCCCGTTTGGAATGAGTCGGCTCAAATGGCTCTGTAATCTTTTCGGGAATGGGCAATAGCTAATAGCTTTTTATTTTCCATTGCCCATTTCTGACTGTTTATGGCTGATTTTCTATTGAATCTGGAAAAATGACGGTAAAATTTGGCATGATTGGCGGCGGGGTAATGGGAGAGGCGATTTTATCGAGGTTAATTGCCCAAGGGATTTATTCTCCATCGGATATTTTAGTGAGTGATCCTCAAGAGCAACGCCGCGCTTTTTTGAAGGATCGTTATGGTGTTAAGGTTATTGCTGATAGTAAGAAGTTCCGCGCCTGTGAGGTGTTGCTTCTCGCGATTAAACCCCAAGTTTTTGATTCTCTGATTACCCAATTAGAGATTAGTGGTGACGCGTCCGCTCGATACGGCATTGTTCTTTCTATTTTAGCTGGGGTTCCTCTTAATAAATTGGAGTGGGGGTTTCCTCGATGTCCTGTTGTCCGAGTTATGCCTAATACTCCTGCTACGGTGGGCGCGGGGATGAGCGCGATCGCGTCTGGTAAATTCATTCTACCGAGTCATTTAGAATTAGCGAAACGTATTTTTCGGGCTGTTGGTGAAGTGGTGGAAGTGCCTGAATATCAAATGGATGCGGTTACGGGACTTTCGGGTTCGGGTCCTGGTTATATTGCGATTTTAATTGAAGCTTTAACGGATGGGGGAGTTTACGCGGGTTTACCCAGAGCGATCGCGTCTCAATTAGCATTACAAACAGTATTAGGAACCGCGACTTTATTAGCCGAAACGGGGCTTCATCCGGCACAATTAAAGGATCAAGTTACCAGCCCTGGGGGTACGACGATCTCAGGTATTGCCCAATTAGAGCGATCGGGTTTTCGTTCGGCTTTAATTGAAGCAGTAAAAGCCGCGTCTTCTCGCTCTCAAGAATTGGGTAAGTGATGGGGGATTTGGGAGTGGGGGGGTGTTTAGGGAAATTTATTTAACCGCGATGTAGGCGAAGCCTTCCCGAAGGGTAGGCAGATAAACACAGATGCGTTTCCTTCATCCCTCTCCCTTTTTCTCTTTCTGTTGAGGACTATTATGGGGAACCCAAGGGTTTTCATCAAGTGATTGATTTATTATTTGATGTTGGTGAGGGGCTTGGGGATGATGTGGTACAGCAATGAGATAGTAATTCTTCTGATGTCTAGGGTTGAATAATTTTATTTTTTTTTGAGAAACCGCTCATACACGCAGATTTTTAAGCACTCCTAAACGCGGATATTTATCCTTAATCGCGATCGCGCTTGGGGAAGGAAAACGCGATCGGGCTGAATCTGTTTGTGCTAATATGAAGGAGCTTAAACATTATAAATTAAGAGCCTGTAACTAAAATGTCTTCAGTCATCACAGAACATATTGAAATTACGCCCGGGGTACTTGGTGGTAAGCCACGCATTGCGGGTCATCGAATTACTGTAGCACACATCGCTCTAATGTATCTAAAAATGGGAATGTCTGTAGAAGAAATCGCGGGCAAATATGATTTGGAACTTGCCTCGGTTCATGCCGCAATGACATATTATTATGATCATCGAGAAGAAATTGATCATCGCACGGCTGCAAGTCGAGCTCTTGTCGAAGAATTAAAGCGCAATAGTAAACCATCTCCGTTACAAGAAAAGTTGAGGGCAATTAGAGGTGAGTAAGCAAATTCGTTTTCATTTCGACGAACATATTGACTCTAATATTGCCCGTGGTTTGCGTCGTTACGGGATAGATGTGACGACAACAGTTGATGCGGGTTTGCGTACTAAACCCGATGAGTTACACCTTGCGTTTATTCGTGAAGAGCAGCGCGTGATGGTAACTCACGATGACGATTTTCTCATTATGGCAAGTAATACCACCGATTATCCGGGTATTGTCTATTGTCCTCCTAATTCTCGTTCTATTGGCGAGATTATCCGTTGTTTGATTTTGATTTATGAAATCTATACCCCTGAAGAAATGAGCGGGCGGATTGAATATATTTAACCTCATCAAATCATCGTGCTTAGGGAAGGAAAGCGCGATCGGCTTCTGGTTTTAAGAAATTAACTACTAAGGTACAAAGGGCAAAAAGAGAGAAACAACTGATTATTGACAAGAGTCTTAAGTTAATGTTAGATTAAAAGAAGTCTGGTTAAATATTGAGGGGAAATTTATGACACAAGAACTCATAGAGTTTTCTCCCCTCCTCATGGGATCGTTCACCGTATTATGAAACCAATGCTCTATTTTTCAAATAGATAAAGTTCATCTCCTTTTTGGGAAAGTTCGTACTCAGTCATTTCACCCACTTCATGGTAAAATGACTCCACCCGATTGACAGAGTGATGAATATATGGATATTGAAGAAGTATTAAGCTTATTGGATAATAAAGTTCTGGCAAAAAGAGGAGAAGCCTTAAATGCTCAGGAAAGAGAAATTATTCGGAAAACTTGGGATGATGAAACCTACGATGAAATGAATATTCCAGGCTACAGTCACGCCTATATAGAGCGAAAAATTTCCCCTTATTTATGGAAATTACTATCAGAAATAATGGGATATAAAGTAACTAAAACTAATTTCAAAATAGTGGCAAAAAACTTCATTAAAGAACAGAAAAATAAGTCTCTTGTCTTCAAGGCTCCCCAACGTCAAGATTGGGGAAATGTACCCGATATTTCTGTCTTTTACGATCGCGCCGGGGAACTAGAAACCCTAGAAAAATGGATTATAACAGAACATTGCCGACTGGTTGCCCTGTGGGGAATGACAGGAATTGGCAAAACTGCCCTATCAGTAAAATTAGCTCAAAAACTTCAAGATAAATTTCAATATGTCATCTGGCGAAGTCTTTGCAATGCACCACCCCTAACCGAAATTATCAATGATTTACTCACATTTTTTTCTAATGAATTTGATCCGATTTTACCCGATAATTTAGGAAGTAGTATTTCAGCTCTCATGGATTGCTTACAAAATTCTCGTTGTTTAATTATCTTAGATGGAATAGAGAATATTTTAGAACCGGGTCAATTTGCGGGTAAATATCAAAAAAAATATCAAGAATATGGTCGTTTATTTAAACTCATTGGGGAAGTTAATCATCAAAGTTGTTTGTTATTAACTTCTGCGGAAAAATCTCAAGAAATCGCGATGCTCGAAGGGAAAAATAGTCCGGTTCGTTCTCATAAAGTTAAGGGTTTATCCAAAAACTCCGCTCAGGAAGTTTTGAGAAAAAAAGACTTATTTGAAGAACCAGCATGGGGGGTTTTAATCGAACGCTATGAAGGGAATCCATTATATCTTAATATAGTAGCCCCGATGATTATTGATTTATTTGATGGGAAAGTGTCGGACTTTGTTCGGCAAAATACAACAGTTTTAGATGGAATTAAAGATGTTTTAGATCAGCATTTTGCACGACTCTCTCCCTTAGAAATGAATATTGTCTATCAACTGGCAAATACCGTCTATCCTCTTTCTATTGAGGAATTACAAGAGAAAATTCACTCTCCTGTATCTCGTTCCCAATTAATGGAAGCCTTAAAATCTTTAGACTGGCGATCGCTCCTTGAAAAGAGAAAGGAAAATGAATCCGTTGTGTTTACACTACAAAGTGTGGTAAAAAAATATATGCTCAAGCGTTTTGATGCCTAAGTTAATCGGTGGAAATAATTATGATTCAAGAAGGAAATCTCATAAATAATCGTGTTCGGGTTGTCAAACGTCTCAGTCAAGGGGGGTTTGGTGAAACCTTTGAAGTTGATGATAAGGGAACGCGTAAAGTCCTCAAAATCTTACACTTACATCATTTTTCCGATCCCGAACAACAACAAAAAGTGATTACACTTTTTCAGCGAGAAGCCACTGTTTTAATGCAATTAAATCATCCGGGTATTCCCCACGTCGAACCCGATGGATATTTCACTTTCCTAGAGGAAAATATCACCCGTTATGGTTTAGTAATGGAGAAAATCGACGGAAAAACTTTACAGGAATGGTTAGAAGATAAATCCGATCAACCCATTTCTCAACAATTGGCTCTTGACTGGTTAAAACAATTAATCTCTATTTTAGAACATTTGCATAAAAATAATTATTTTCATCGGGATATTAAGCCATCCAATATTATGATAAAACCCGATGGAACACTTGTGTTAATTGATTTTGGTAGTGTTAAGGAACTTACGGGAAGTTATCTGGCTAAATTAGTGGAAGATGGGGAAGCTACTAAATTATATACTCCGGGTTATGCACCTAAAGAACAAATAGAGGGAAAACCTCTACCCCAATCTGATTTTTTTGCTCTGGGTTGTACTTTCGTTTATTTATTAACAGGAACAAGCCCGGTAAACATCCCAAGGGATGATTTGACGGATACTTTAATTTGGCGTAATTTAGTCCCTAATCTCTGTGAAGATTTAGGCGATTTAATTGATGATTTTATGGCGATTCTTCCGACACAACGTCCCCAAAATACCCACGAAATTTGGCAACGAATTACGGAAATTGAGTCGGTTCTTTTTGTTCCCCAAAAATGCGAAAAGGTACAGCGAATACCCTCTCTAATCCTTAATCAAAATCTTATAGAAATCTCCATCTCCAAAAACTATTGTAGGGTAGGCATTAGCCTGCCTTTAACCTACCTGATTTTTAGGAGAGGTCTTATAAATATGGTTAAAATAGGGGCGATCTCGGTGGTGTTGGGGGGCGCGATCGCGTTTCCGGCAGTGCCAGAGATAGCTAATGATCAAGGGTACGAGTATCATGTAAAGAAACAATTAAATATGGCAGAAATTTACTATAAATTGGCTCTATTATTTCGACCGAACTATGGTCGACCAAATTACAATTTAGGAGCGATTTATGAGGAGAGAGGACAGATAAATTTAGCGCGTGAGTTTTATCAAAAGTCGATCGCGGTAAGTCAATTTGGCAAAGCTTATTATAAATTAGGGAATTTGGACTTTAAGCAGGGGAACTATCGTCAGGCTTTTGACTTGTTTATGAAGGGTTTAAAGGAGACTGGAGATGATCAAGTCAGGCATAATATACGTATTAGTTTGGCTAGGTTACTCATGGTGCAAGGGCAATATGTCCAAGCTAGAAAATCTCTGGAAGCCGCGATCGCGCTTAAGAGTAACTCTCCTGAGTTAAAAGATCCCGCCGGAGTCTCTGTTGACTGCTTACTCACAGAGTTACGCAAAGCAGAGCGCGATGAAAAAGGTGCAAAGTTAGAACTAATAAAATGTCAAAATGTAGTACCATAGCTCTCAGAATCATAAAAGAGGGTCTGAAGGCAGACACCTCTTAATGATAGAGTGATTGCACAAAGACTGTCGGCAAGAGGATTAAATCTGATTCTTAATCTGATTGCGAACCGTTTTACCACACTCCGGCTTTTCGAGAGACTCGCGAGAGTTAAAGAGATTTTCGTAGTTTGGGGTTGGGGCGGGAGACGCGATCACCGAAGTGGATGTCGGACGACTATTAATTGGGCCAAAAACATTGCCCGCGATAAAGGAGATCACCGCGACAACAACAAATTTTTCCACTTTGGTAACATACATAGACATAATCAGTTAACTTCCTGTTGAATATTTCACGAATGATTTATCAGTTCGATATTTATATCGTTACTGAGGTGTCTGAATTTATCCAGATCAGAAAAGAACAATAAAATACTGATCAGGTGATCTCAAATTGATCTTGACAATCCCTTAATCGCTAATAGGAAGGTATAAATATGCAAAATACTATGAAAGCTTCTCAGGCAGGAAAAACCAAGATTAAGGAAGCTAGAGAAAATAAAGGTTGGACGATAGATGATCCAAAATGGCTTGAGGAGGCAAGTAAAGTCCGAGATCCCAATTGGCAAGGAGAAGAAGAGCTACCTAAAGGCATATCCTGGGGAACCTGGAGTCGTTTTTTGGCGGCAAAACGCCCCATTAATACTCCGGCTTTCCGGGCTTATTGCCAGGTTTTAGGACTTCACTGGGAAGATATATCTGAGCAAAAGCAAACTCAGACTTCAAACATAAATCAAACATCTGAGGCAACATGGTTGCTCATTTTGAGTGCCACTCTTAAGGAAGTTGATAAACCAAAAGCAGAAGCTATAGTGGCACATTTGCGGCAATTTTTGGAAGATACCCAATTGACATTACAGAGAATTGAAGAGGGTAGTGTCGTCCTAGTTTTAAAAGGTTCCCAAGAAGCCTTTGAAGTGATTGAGGCTCTCTTCCAATCCAGTCAACTAACACACTTATTAGGTATTCCTGTGGAAAATGTGTGTGTCGATTTGGCGATTTCAACTCCTGTCAACTTGAGTCAATGGTTACAGAATAATTTTACGGAAGCAATTCAGGCAGGATGGCAGACACTTCAAGAAATTTTGGGGACAACAACATTAACACCTGCTTTTAGAGCTAATGCCGTGAAACGCGCTAAACAGATCCAATTACCCGACGATCGCGCCTTAGCCTTAATTATCGAGCTAAAACCCGCCGAAAACCAAGAAATCAGCACAAATTTGGGAGTATATCCCATTGGTAATCAAACTTATCTCCCAGAAAATCTCAAACTCACTGTCTATGAATCAGGAGAAATTTTAGCAGAAGTTTCCGCCCCAAGCCAGAGTGAGGGAATGCTACAACCGTTATTCTTTTTACCAGGGGAAAATTTCACAGTCGAATTGCTTATGGGCGATTTCATCTATAGAGAAGATTTTGAAATTTAATCAGAGGGCAGGGAAAAAATGGCTGTAGTAAAATTAGTCTTTTTAAAGCTCAAAAACGGCGACTTTAATCAGGGATTTGAAGTCACTCTACGAATAATGACACAACCTTACACTTCTTCTTTTATCGAAGTTGAAGGTAGGTTTCCCCCTGCCCCACATATTCCCGAAATCTATCAAAATTGGCGCAGAGCCTATTTAAAGATGCACTGGTTTGTTCGGGGAAGAAAGGAAGAAGCTACCCCCAACGTGGGTGGTATTCTCGAAGACTGTCAGGCATCCTCTCAAAAATTAAGAGATAGTATCAAAAATTGGCTGAATTATTCCCCGATACAGGAGTTTCAAAAAATCAGAGAAGCCTTGTTGAGAGGAGAATTAAAGAGAGAAGAAGAAATTAAGGTAATCCTTCAAACTCAGGATGAGTTACTCAAGAAACTCCCTTGGTTAGAATGGGATTTATTTTCAGAGATATATACCCAAGCGGAAATTGTATTGAGTCCACCGGAAAACTCAGTTATTCCCAGAACCTACACCCCAGAAACTTCTAAATCTCACATCAAACTGTTAGCAATTTTGGGTAATAATGAAGGGATTAATATTGAGGCTGATCGTGCTTTTCTCAATAATTTACCTCATACAAAACCCGTCTTTCTCACAGAACCAAAACGAGCAGAATTGAGCGATAACCTTTGGGAAAAAAACTGGGATATTCTATTTTTTGCTGGTCACAGTTCCAGTGATAGCTGCAACGGTAATATTGATATCAATCCCCAGGAAAAACTCCCCGTGAGTCAGTTAAAGCATGGTTTAATACGCGCAATAGAACGGGGTTTGCAGTTAGCAATTTTTAATTCTTGTGATGGATTAAAATTAGCCGAAAATTTAGCAGATTTGCACATTCCCCTAGTGATAGTCATGGGAGAACCTGTACCCGATCGCGTGGCACAAGGGTTTTTAAAATATTTTCTCAGTGCCTATTCTAGTGGCGAATCTTTATATATGGCTGTACGGAAAGCACGCGATCGTCTGGATACAGAAGGTTTAAATCAGCAATTTCCGGGTGCAACTTGGCTGCCAATCATTTATCAAAATCCTACAGTAGAACCTCCTACTTGGAAAGGGTTTCTTCCACCTCCCAGATGGAAACGCGATCGCGTCTTGAGTGGCCATCAAGACATAGTAAAAGTAGTCACGATTAGTCCCAAAGGCAACATAATGGCCAGTGGCAGTCTCGATAAAACCATCAAACTTTGGAACTTACAAACAGGAGAACTCCTCCACACCCTCACAGGGCATTCAACAGCAATAATATCCCTCGCATTTAGTCCCGATGGCAACACCCTCGCGAGTGCAAGTAACATGGAATTACTCAACGGCGGCACAATTAAATTATGGAATGTTAACACTGGAAACCTCATCGAAACCTTGGGAAGTTCTCCCATTTCTCTTCGTACTAGCTGTCTAGCTTTCTCCCCAGACGGACAAACTCTCGCGAGTGGACAGATTGGCGTGACAGCCCTTTCTTCTATTATTAATCTCTGGAATTTCGCGACTAAAAAAATCACTGCTAAACTCAGGGGACACGGTTGGGAAGTCAATTCCATCGCCTTTAGCACCGATGGACAAATTCTCGTCAGCGGTGCTATGGATTGTTCTATTAAAGTTTGGAATTGGCATCGAGAAAAACTACTTTATACTCTTAATAGACCTGAACCTGATGAGTGGGTGGCTTCTATGGTATCTTGGTTCGATTCTTCTCTGGGAATGATTTTGTGTGTTGCCATTAGCCCTGATAATTTAATGATCGCGAGTTGCGGTTCCGATCAACCGATAAAACTGTGGAATGCTCAGACAGGAAAAGAAGTGCGTACCCTCACTGAGCATACTGATACTGTTTATTCCCTTTCCTTTAGTCCCGATGGCAAAACCCTTGCCAGTGGTAGTGCAGATAATACTATTAAAATTTGGAATTTTCACACAGGTGAACTGTTACAGACTCTCGAACATTTAGGTCCGGTAAAATCTGTGGCTTTTAGTAGTGTAGATGCCAAAACTTTAGTCAGTGGTAGTGCCGATAATACTATTAAAATTTGGCGTTTATCTCCTTAATATTTCGGCACATTTTCGGCAAATTTTATGCGCGATCGTGCTGTCTGTCGTGTAGGGACACGGCACTGCCGTGTCCCTTCCTTCTACCTTCTACCTTCTACCTTCTTCCTTAATGACTAATTCTGGGATTGATCCGGTCGTTGTAATCGTAATTGTTGAAGGTTATATTCCGACATTAAAGCCGCAATTTGTTGATCAACATTGTGCAATAATTGTTCTATGGCAGGTAAAGCATCAATATTATTAATTGTAGTACCGATCGCGTGTTCACGAAGTTGAGTAACTTTGCGTTGTAATTGTTCCGCCAAACGTAAAGTCTCTTGACCTAACAGGGCTAACTGTTGCTGCTGATAGAACTTTAACGCGGCACCTCGTAAAACTTGAATAGTCGCTTCCTCACCAAAAGTCCCCGGCATGAGCCGCACCCGTAATAAAATATGATTTCTTTGATAAACGCGTTCTAATTCCACCTGTTTTGGGTGTGCGACAGGCATTAAGGGCAATTTAACAAACCGCTTCATTTCATTAATTACCCCCTGAAATAACTGCACATCCAAATCCGGTACAACCGCTTTTAATACCCCATCTTGACTACACATAATCCGACACTTAAACTCCCGGCGTTCAAAATATAACCGACCAATTCCACCAACTAACACTCTTCCTAATAATTCTTGAAGTAACTGTTGAGGGGCTAAAGTGGCTAAAACTTCTACAGGACTATATAAGTGAAACAATTGTAGGTCTAAAACGGGAAGAGTAGGGGGGATTTTTTCCCTAATAGATTGAGAGAGGGAAGCAACCCCCACAGAGTTATTTGGGAAAACTGGGAGATTCAAGGAAGTCGTAGAAGTGGCGATCTTCTCTTGCCCAGAAATGGGAGCTGACTTTTCCGAATTTTGAGCGGGGACTGTATCACTAACAGGGGGCGAAACCTCGTGTTTTTCGGGTTTGGGCTGATTAGAATAAGCTAAATAAGCGGAAAGCATCGACTGTTGATATTCAGAGGAAAGCTGTTGCGTCACAACGGACCAATTCATATAGGCCAAAATACGACGTACATAGTCTAATGCTGATTCATCTTGGGGATCGACAATGCCCAGTTGAAAGATACTGCCTTCTACTGATAAAGGAAGAACTTGATAATAGAGACAGGCTTCAAAGGGTAGTACGCTGTCAATCAGTTGAAAAATCCGATCGAAGTCCATTTGGGCAGCCCTGTCAGTATAAGTATTAGATAACATAGGTGACAGATGAGTTTACGGTGGGTTATTGATCTGGTGAATCGGTTTTTGTCCGATCATGTTCTCTTTCCTTGCACTCATCTGCGATAATTTTCGGGAAAAGGCTTTCCTCTTAGTTGTTGAGTCCATCACCTTTGTTTTCTATTATAGCAGATGTTGATGGAAGATGGAAGATGGAAGAGGGAAGAGGGAAGAGGCAATAAAAGCAAGGGTTTGTATAATTAAGAACGTCAATATATGCCACGGGTTGCACCCTATCTCTTTTTCTGGTTTTTGTCTATTCTTTTATGATGATTTTATTGGGTGCGGAGGGTTTGGGCCGCTAAGTACAATTTACTCCACTCACTGATGACTTGATTGGTTTTCAGTTTCATCTCATGGGCAATGGAGTCGATAGTTTTCTCTTCTTTCAATAATTCCAGTAATTGACGTTGTTGGGGGGTGAGATTCTGCCAATATTGCTCCCATTGACTAGGGGTTAAACCTAAATTATGTTCTTTGAGGGAAATTTCTAGCCAATTGGCTACTAATTGGGGTGACTGTTTGACGGCAAAAACACGGATCGCGTGATAACTGACTTTTTCTCGTAAACGGTAAATTTGTTTAATGGGGATGTTTAAGTCTTGGGCGATGGACTCTTGAGATTTGCCTTGCAGATATAAATGTAACCATTGGGCGGCCTGGGGATCAACTTCTTTTTCTAAATATTGAGCAAATTCTTTTTGCACTTGTTGACGGATTGCCTGTTGCTCCTCGATAATTTGACTTTCTTGATATTGATTGAAAGCCTGAGTATCCCAAAAGCTGATACTTTCATCATTATCTTCTGATAACATTTCTTCGGAAATCAATTTCACCCAGTCTCCCTGGGGCACTTGGGTTAAACCGCCTCGTTGAGTGCGTTTTAGATAGTTCAAAAAGCGATAAACTAATAGGGGTTGATTGCGAATCGGACGTAAACAATATTCTTCTAATGTCGCCAATAATAAACTATTGCGGAGACGAGGATCATTGGTACATTGCGCGATCCATTTCATTTGTTGCTGAAGATAGCGATCGCTATTCAACATTTCTTGGATCACTTCTTGTAAGACATCCACGACGCTTTGATGACGATCGCGACTTTGGGAAACCCAACTTTTAATTTTTTGACGTAACATCACTAAGCCACCTAAGCGCCCAATTAAATTGCGATAGGCTACTTCTGGGGATACCCCTAAATAACGTGATTGTAAAATCCGATACACAAAATTGATCGCGTCGGACGCGATCGCGTATTGTTGGGTGTTGAGTGTGGCAAAATATTCTGGTTTTTCACCCAATAACCAACGCAAAATACTCTCACGAGTGGTGGCATTCTCGTTAGGTAAATCTTTTTCAAGTTGGGTTATCCATTGAAAGGCTAAAGTGTCCGCCTGAGTCATGGCTGATGAATAAGAGTCTGTTATAGTGGGATTTTACCCTTTTTAGTGTCACTTCCATACATTTATTTTTAGGATTTTGAGTCACGATGACTTTTTAAGTGGCTATCGAGGATAAAATCATAGGCATCTAGGATGATCACATTACTATCATCCAATAATGAGGGAAAGAGTCTGGCTTGTTGACTATGAGTCCTCACCAATATCATTAAACTACATTTTTTGCCTTGACTGGCAATAATTAATTCTTCTTTCGCGGTTTCTATATCTTCGAGGGGTTTCTGTATTCTGACGGCAACGGGGGCTCCGTCAATATGAATTTTGAGAAAACCGTCTATCCCTTTATTTCTTTCTACTGGTATCGCGTCAATACTTTTCAAAATATTTCTCTCGTAGTCTGTTTTTTGCCGATAACTTTCTTCTCCTAATTTTACCAGATTTGATTCCGTTTTTATCGGTTCTAAAACTCTCGATTTTGCCAAGTTAACCGCGTCTAATGATATATCAATTCCCAGATATTCTCTGTTGAGAAGTTTGGCCGCGACTAAGGTTGTACCACTTCCGCAAAAGGGATCGAGGACGCGATCGCGTTCATCACTCGCGATTAAAATAATCCTTTCCAGTAATAGAATCGGTTTTTGGGTAGGATAACCGACTCTTTCTTTAGCTTTAGGATTCAAAAACGGGATATTCCAAACATCAGAAAGAGGAACCCCTATTTTTTCTTTCCCTAGAACAATATCACCATTTTCATCCCGTTGATATGTCGCTTTTCCAAATTCATTTCTTTCTCGTGATTGTAAAATTTGATCAATATTTGTCGTCGCAGAATAATCCGTATAAAGGGGATTAAATTTAAACTCGACTGTTTTGCTATAAAAATAAATATTTTGATGGGTATTTAACAATCCTTTTTTAGAATTTGACCAGCGTTTATAAGTCCAAATAATTTCGCTCTGAAAGTTTTTTTCTCCAAACACTTCATCGAGTAAAATTCTGAGGTGATGGGACGCGGATTTATCACAATGGAGAAAGATACTACCTGTGTCATTAAGTATTCTATGACACTCAATCAGCACTTTTTTCATAAATAAAAGATACTCCGTCCGAGAGTTCCAACAATCAGAAAACCCATATTCTTTTTGATTATCTCTCGTCTTTAACGAATGGTTTTTCTGAGTAAAAAAAGGTGGATCAATATAAATTAATTGCCTAGAGTTTGTCTCGATATTGGGTAAAAAATCAAGACAATTTGCCTGAATAATCGTCATTTTCATGGTTGGAAAATTTATCAAATTAATTTTAATTAATCCCTTTATGCTCCTCTCTATTATATGATATAATGGTGATATTGTCGAAAAAAATCACCCATAATTCTGATAACAGCCATGAGCAGAATATTGACAAATAAAACCTGATTTTGACAATTTTGTAGGGGCGGGTTCACCCGAATTTCTCCTACCCAAAAATAACCTGAATAA
>JBEDKD010000027.1:0-8758 GCA_041172365.1 Cyanobacteriota bacterium
CAATGGCTTTGTGGAACCACTCCGATCCCATCCCGAACTCGGCTGTTAAACGCAGATGCGGCGAAGATACTTGGCGGGTCACTGCCTGGGAAAATAGCTCGATGCCCGGTTAATTTTCAACCAAACCCCCTCTACTAATTAGTTAGAGGGGGTTTGTTTTTTTTATTTAATAGCTTAAGTTTTTCGGTTATATTAATATTTATTCTATTTATCTATAGAGTTGTGTGGGGCAACCACAGGGGGATTGCCCCTACGGGTGGTTTTTGCCTAAGTCTTTTTGTTGTTTTCTCGCTCGCAAGATTTAGGGGTACTTGTTTATGAGGATTGCTCTTAGGGGTGCTATTGTTCGATGTCAGTCTGGATTTACTTTGACTGAACTTGTGACGGTTTTGTTTATGCTCGGTATTCTCAGTGCGATCGCGGCTCCTAGTTGGTTATCATTTATTTATCATCATGAGCTGCGTGGGGCTACAGATCGAGCGTATTGGGCAAAGCAAAAGGCTTTAAGTAATGCCAAACGGGATAAAATGTCATGGCAAGCCAGTTTTAGACAACAAGGTGATAAACTTCAATGGGCTGTTCATCGTGCCGATATTCCACCAAGCCAAGTATCCCCCAAGGAATGGAATAGTTTTGAGGGAAAGGTGCGGATCGATAATCTGCCTAATGATAAAAATAAAATTGAAACAACTTTACTGAAGGTCGATCCTGATACTAATCGTGAAAAGAAGTCAGGTAGTGTCCATCGAGTGATCTTTAATTATCAAGGTTGTCCGGTATATAATCGAGATGATGAATGTGGACAGACTTCTCTGGAAGCTTTAGGCCGTCTTACTCTTACTCATCCTGATCTGGGTAAAAGGAAACGATGTGTCTTTATTTCTACTATTTTGGGTACTATGCGAGTCTCTGAAGAACAACGAAAACCTGATTCTAATGGTCGGTATTGCTATTAAACATATCCTAAAAATCAGCTAAAAGGTAGGGTTCGCCTACCCTACACTACCCTACAATGGTTTTTGGAGATGTCTATTAGTAGAGCAGAGATGATGGTGAAAGAGGGGTGAGGAGCATCGCGATTCTTTTGTGGTTTAACCTTTGCTGGTTTGCATCTAGGTTCCTTAATATTCTACTATGAGCTTGTCCCTAGTTGCTGCATAACGAGTACAAGTTAAATGGCGATCGCGATTGATTTTGGAACTAGCAACACGGTTATTGCGCGTTGGAATCAAGCTACGCAACAACCAGAAACGCTAAAATTACCGAGTTTATCGGTGATTTCTGGACAAAACCCGCCTCTTATTCCTAGTTTAGTTTATGTGGAAAACGGGAATCAGGGGACCATTTCACTGGGTCAACAAGTGCGAGATAAAGGTCTTGATTTAAACACTAATACGCGCTTTTTCCGCAATTTTAAACGGGGTATTGGCACTCCTATTCATGGTTTTTTACCAGAATTAGATGGTAATATTATCACATTTGAACAGGTTGGTCAATGGTTTTTAACAGAAGTTATTAATGGGATTCGTGCTTTACCCCTGACTGTTGATTCTTTAGTTTTTACGGTTCCGGTTGATAGTTTTGAAGCTTACCGTCTGTGGTTAGGTAAAGTCTCTGAATCCTTACAAGTTGAACAAATACGAATGTTAGATGAGCCAACGGCCGCCGCGTTGGGTTATGGGTTGGGGGATCGGGAAGTGTTATTAGTGGTGGATTTTGGCGGTGGTACTCTCGATTTGTCTTTGGTGCGTTTGGATATTTCAGCTAGTAAAAAACCCTTGGGTTTTATTCTGAAATGGGGGGAAAAGTTACTCTCGGAAAGTTCTGGACAAAAGGCTAAAGTGGCACGGGTTTTGGCCAAGGCTGGACAAAATTTGGGGGGTTCTGATATTGATAACTGGTTAGTTGATTATTTTGCCCGGAGTCTGGGTTTACCTAAATCTCCTTTAACCACTCGTTTAGTTGAACGTCTCAAAATTGAGTTATCTCTGCAATCTAAGGCGAATGAGGTTTATTTTGATGATGAATCTTTGGAGAGTTATGAGTTAGATTTGACAAGAGATGATTTTGAATCTATCCTCAAAGAACATCAATTTTTTGATAATTTAGATGAGTTAATGCGTCAAGTTTTACAACAGGGCCGCCGTCAAGGTATTGATGTAGAAGATATTGACGCGGTTTTATTGGTGGGGGGGAGTGTTCAAATTCCCGCGGTGCAAAGTTGGGTAAGACAATATTTTGATGCTTCTAAAATTCGTTGTGAGAAACCTTTTGAGGCGATCGCGCAGGGTGCTTTACAATTAGCGCAGGGGATTGAGGTTAAGGATTTTCTCTATCATAGTTATGGGATTCGCTATTGGAATCGTCGTGATAATTGTCATAGTTGGCATCCTTTAATTAAATCAGGGCAGTCTTATCCGATGACGGAACCTGTAGAATTAGTATTGGGTGCTTCTCTGGAAAATCAGCCTTCTATTGAGTTAATTATTGGGGAATTAGGGGCCGAATCTAGTGGGGGGACTGAGGTTTATTTTGATGGCGATCGTCTGGTGACTCGTCAGATTTCTGGTACGGCGATTGTACAAGCTTTAAACGATCGCGATGGGGCTCGTAGTATCGCGACTCTTACTCCACCCGGATATCCGGGGCGCGATCGGGTTAAGGTTTTTTTTCAAGTGGATGATCAGCGCTTTCTTCGTATTACGGTGGAAGATTTACTGACGAATCAAAAACTTTTAGATAATCAGATGATTGTGCAGTTATCTTAAGAGTCAATTCAGTAGGTAGGGTTGAGGATTACAGTTGTTTATGGATATAAGAAACAGGGTTTATGATAGAAAAACCCTGTTTCTCCTCCTAGTATAGCCAATTTATTTAACCGCAGATAAACGCAGATAAACACAGATGTTGTTTAAGGATAACGACTCGGTTTTGAATATTACCAGTAGGGAAATGGTAGCTGTTTTTTTCCCATCATTTGTTCTATGTATTTTGAAAATAGTAAAACAGATTAGCCACCGTTAAATGTGGTACTTCTTCCCAATTAGCAGGAACTAATCCTTTATAACCAGCAGCCGAAGCTTGTTCACTGATATAAGCTTCATATCGGCGGCGCAGATCGGGTTTTAAGATAAATAGTAGCAAATCTCGTAGGGCTTCATAATGAGATTTTGGCTGAATAATATTGTAAATCAATTGTTCTTGAGGTTCTGATAAATTATCTTGTTTGTTAGCATCAATAGGTGTCGGTTTGGCAGTAGATAACATTTCTTGCAGTTGTTCAGGGGGTAACATTTGCATCTGAAGGGCGGGTATATCTTGAGTCTGAATTCGCAGAACTTCAGGGAATAAAAAAGAAAGTTCCTCCTCAGAAGAACAGGCTTTAACCACGAGAAGAATATCTTGACGGATTTTATTTTCTAAATGGGAAAGACAATCTTTTACTACATCGGGCTGATTTTGTAATTGAAAAACTAAAGCTCTGGTTTGTTCCATTGCCCAGACACATTCCATTCTGCGGAGTTTTCCTGCGGCACAAGTTTCTTCTAACAAGTGAGGATTATTATAGTCTCCTAAAGCCTGAGCTAACATGGTTTGGGCAATATTAAGATTATCTTTTTTACCGCTCTCATCGGATCTTAACGCGAATTTAATTAGCCGAACTGCTTCTTGAAATTGTCCATAAGCTTTTATCAAAATTAAGCGATGTTGATCATATTTGATATCTCGGGCTACTTCATCAATACGCCCAATTATTTCATCTCCTTGATTTTGTAAAGCTTGTTTCAGATCGATGAAGCCATGTTTAATTTCTAGCCTCATTTGCTTAACATCTTCTCTGAGTTGTAAAGTTTGCCGGAGGTTAACTGCTGACAAGCCGACACCGATTACAGTCCCCATACCGATGAATGCTGTAGTCGATTGCAGAATTCCTACACTGCTCTGGATATTTTGTAGTGAACCCATAATAGCCGCGTGTTGTTGATTATTATCATAAGCCCCTTTAACTGCACAGAGCAAATGCAAGGGATTTGTGACTACAAGAGGATCACTGGCTACCGCGTCAACTGTAGCGCGGGCAAGCTGTTGCACTTCTGGATTGTTAGCTATAGTGCTGATGACTTGAGACGAGAATTGCACTCCTGTCTGAAGAAATTCAGTGGGCATAACTTCTGTTTCCTGGGGGGTATAGAAAAGCGTCTAAACTCTAAGATACTTTATTGTTTGCTGATTTGGCAATATGCAGTTATAATCTATCTGTTTTGATATTTCTGATGATGGAGCGAAAAATATGAACGAATACGAATATTTTCAAAACATGACCAATTCTATCGAACAATTACTATCAGAGGAATCTCAATCTTTAGAAATCCAGTTAGCCGCGACAAATCTGAGAGAGTCAGTGCGCCCTTGCTTGGAAGAAATAAGACGATGCGCTTCAAAGCTTAAACACTTAAACCAAGATTGCTTTAGGGGTTTGGATATGGCTGAGGATGTCTGGAATAGCAAGCCGAGAATTGCTGAAGCACCCAAGGCAAATATATGGGAACATCTGGGCGAAATCACTGGGCAGGGTATTCGAATCCGTCAGTTAGGAGAAAAATATACAATTAAGTTTATCGAAAAATTTACAGAAGACTGGGAAGCTCAGTGTACAAAATTTAGAAAAAAATGGTTTGCTTGGGAGGAAACAAAATTACAGTTCAAAAAAAATAATATTGGACTGTTTGAAAAGGATGCAATGATTAAAGAATTACGCGTTGAGTTAGATCGGGAAGCAAATAATTTGGTTTTAAATCTATCTCCCCATGTAAATTTGATTTATCGAGAAATAATTTCGATTACTTCATCAAGTATCACCGATTGTCTTAATCGCTTAGACAGAAAAAATCAAAATAAATCTTTAGCTAAAATCGCTGAAATATCTCAGATAATAAAATCTGACAATATATATTATGTTAATAAATTTCAAGTAAACCTAAAGAAAACTATTGATAAGCTAGAGCAGCAAAGTAGTATGTTTGGCATCAGTTTAGATAATTTTAATAAGTTTTGTGAAACGGTTTTAGATGTAATTAAAGGTCTAGTTATAGCTATTTTTGACGAGAAATTACAAATAGCATTGAAAACCATAGAGGAGGTGATTTCCTTTTACAATGATTTCCTAGAAAAACAGGCACGATATCAGCAGGAAACACCGGATCAACGGGAAGCAGAAAAAGCTTGGATCGATACCAACCGCCAGCAGTTGGAGCAGGTGCAGAAGGGACTTGAAGCAATTCTTAATCCCTGTGCTGGGTAGTTTAAATCTGCTGACGGTGAAAACTCGACGAGAAACCAGGTTTCTATCAGAAACCTGGTTTCTCTTCAAACAATGGGAGAAATTCAAGGGGGCAAAGGTTTAGATTTTACAAGTTAAATCCCATGATTGTTTGCTGAATTTAGCATTTTCGCGATAGTCTATGGGACAATCTATTACCGTAGGGACATCTTGGGCGAGCGCTTCTTTTAAGATCGGAATTAAATCCGTTGCCGCTTCTACTCGATATCCTTTTAATCCCATACTTTCGGCAAATTTGACAAAATCAGGATTGCCAAATTTAATAAATGCCGATCGCCCAAAATAATCTTCCTGTTTCCATTCAATTAACCCATAACCACCATCATTAAAGATGAGAGTGACAAAATTCGTACCCACCCGTAACGCGGTTTCTAATTCTTGACAATTCATCATAAAACCGCCATCTCCTGTTACCGCGACGACTTTGCGATCGGGATAGACTAATTTTGCCGCGATCGCGCCCGGTATTGCAATGCCCATCGCGGCAAAGCCATTAGAAATAAGACAAGTATTGGGGCGATCGCAATGATAATGACGTGCCATCCACATTTTATGAGCTCCGACATCGGAGATGACAATATCATCAGGTCCCATCAATTGTCGCAAATCATAAATTAATTTTTGGGGCTTAATGGGAAAGCCATCATCCTTACCATAACGCTCATATTCTTCGATAATATTTGCCCGTACTTCCGCGATATGAGGTTCCGGTTTGGGAGTGCGATCGGCGCGACGCAAAATCTCATTCAATGAATCGGAAATATCTCCCACCACTTCAACAACGGGAATATAAGAACTATCAATTTCTGCGGCTAACGCTCCAATATGAATAATGGGAATTTTACCATCAGGATTCCACTTTTTGGGAGAATATTCAATTAAATCATAACCTACGGCAATGACTAAATCCGTTTGATCAAAGGCACAACTAATAAAATCTCGCTTTTGCAATCCGGCGGACCACAGTGCTAAGGGATGAGTATAAGGAATTACCCCTTTTCCCATAAAAGTATTGGCGACTGGAATATTTAACCGAGTGGCAAATTCCGTTAAGGCTTCCCCGGCATGATCTCGAATAGCTCCATTTCCTACTAAAATTAAAGGATTATTGGCATTAGCAATATGTACCGCGGCTTTATTCAAACAATGATAAGAGGCATAGCTTTTTTCACGATTATCTGTACGCAATGGTTCCCCTTCTACGGGCATTGCCGCGATATTTTCGGGTAAGTCAATATGTACGGCTCCGGGTTTTTCGGTTTGGGCTAATTTAAAGGCTTTACGCACGATTTCGGGTGTAATACTCGGCCGCACTATCTGGGAGTTCCATTTAGTAACTGGGGCAAACATCGCGACTAAATCTAAAAATTGATGGGATTCTTTGTGCATCCGATCGGTGCCAACTTGTCCGGTAATCGCGACTAAGGGGGCTCCGTCTAAATTGGCATCGGCTACCCCTGTCATTAAATTAGTCGCACCGGGACCTAATGTTGATAAACAAACGCCTGCTTTGCCTGTTAAACGGCCATAAACATCGGCCATAAACGCGGCACCTTGTTCGTGACGAGTGGTGATAAATTTAATGGAAGAATGGGAAAGGGCTTCTAATACTTCCAGGTTTTCTTCACCCGGAAGGCCAAAAACATATTCTACTCCTTCATTTTCGAGGCATTTTACTAATAATTGTGCAGTGTTCATCAATTTTTCTCCTTAACTGATTTTTTGAGCAAAAAACAGTTGTTTTGTGGTGTTTAATTCATTAGACATCTCCCAACAATCACATCAAAGGCAGGGTTAGCCTACAGTAGTTTTGGGAGAAGTCTATTAATTAGGACTTAGGTAAAGAAACCCGGTTTCTGGGACAAATATGCAGGTTTAGCCACGAAGTATCTAGGAAGAAACCGGGTTTATAGCCCCCGTAAGCCAGGACTAATGTCATCGGATGTTGCCCTGTTATTTGATCCAAACTGTTTTAATGTTAACAAATTCGTGAATACCTTGGATGCTTAATTCTCTTCCATAACCCGATCGCTTGATGCCGCCAAAGGGTAAACGGGGGTCGGATTTTACCATGCCATTAATAAATACCGCTCCTGCTTCTAATTCGGTAGTAAAACGATCGCGCTCTTCTGTAATAGTAGTCCAAGCACTAGCACCCAATCCAAAGGAAGTACCATTGGCTAACTCAATGGCTTCATCAATATTATTAACTCGAAATACTAAGGCGACGGGGCCGAAAAATTCCTCTTGATAGGCGGGAGAGCCAGGGGGAATATCGGTTAAAATTGTGGGTAAATAAAAATTACCTTTGCTATCGGATAAACGATGGCCGCCGATCAAAACTTTTGCACCCGTTTTGAGACAAGCTTGTACTTGTTGATCTAATTCTTCCAGTATTTGCGATGTGGCTAAGGGCCCGATATCGGTGTCTGGTAACATCGGATCGCCAATCTTTAAAGCCTGAAATTTATCGACAAAGCGGGTAAGAAAATTATCCGCGATATCTTTATGTAAAATAAATCGTTTGGCCGCGATACAGGATTGGCCATTATTTAACAGTCGTCCCGTGACTCCTGCTGCCACTGCCGCGTCTAAATCTGCGGATGGCATGACAATAAAGGGATCGCTTCCTCCTAATTCTAATACAGTTTTTTTCAATTGTTTTCCCGCGTTGGATGCTAAACTTTCTCCCGCGGGTTCACTTCCGGTTAACGCGGCGGCTTTGACTCGCGGATCGGCGATAATTTGCGCGACTTTGTTGGCTCCGACTAATAATGTTTGAAATACTCCTTCTGGGAAACCCGCGTCACGGAAAATTTCTTCGATTAGTAAGGCACATTGGGGTACGTTTGACGCGTGTTTTAATAATCCTACATTGCCCGCCATTAACGCGGGGGCGGCAAAGCGAAAGACTTGCCAAAAGGGGAAATTCCAGGGCATTACGGCTAAGATTGCACCGAGGGGTTGATACCGGACAAAACTATGGGGTGTATCGCTAGGAATGGAGACATCTGCTAAAAATTGCGCGGCGTTTTCGGCATAATAACGACAAACTAAGGCGCATTTTTCTGCCTCCGCGATCGCGGATTTGAGAGTTTTGCCCATTTCCTGAGTCATTATGGTGCCATAATGTTCTTTATTTTTTTCTAAGACATTGGCCGCGTTTTGCATCCATTGAGCGCGTTGTGCAAAACTGCTAAAACGATAGTCTCGCCATGCGCGATCGGCTAATTCTATTTTTGTCAAAAGTTCGCGATCGCTCAAGGGTTCAAAGGTTTTGAGAGTTTCCCCACTCGCGGGGTTAATTGTTGCAATTGCCATAAAAAAGGTGTCATTAGTTTAGGGTGACATTTTCTTCCCTACCGAATGACGATTGACAGGTCAATTCTCTATTATACATATTTTTTATTTTTTATG
>JBEDKD010000028.1:0-4279 GCA_041172365.1 Cyanobacteriota bacterium
ATCTCAATGCGTTATTCTCTGTTAAGTCAATTTCACGGGACATTACTAGGTGCAGTCTTAGGAGACTGTTTCGCAAGAGGCGATAAACTCAGAGACAGAGGTGATGGAAGTGTTGTCAAAAATGAAGAAATAGCGGACAAAAGTGTAGAAAAATATCCTTTAGAGAAATCACGAGTTTTATTTTTATCGACAGAAAGTATCATTACCTGTCGAGGTTTCTATAGGAAACACTGGAGAGAAAGTATCAACAAAGTGAATAGAGAGGAAATATCACTTTCTGAGGGAATTTGGCAAATATTACCAATAATAATATTTTACCATGAAAATGAAATAAAATTGACCGAAATATTACAAGAAATCATCAGTGACTCAGAGGGCGAAGAGAAAGATAATCCCAATCCGATAAGTTTAGGGGAAGGGAAAATCGGATTATTAGGGATAGGATACACGATCGCGCAACTCTTAAAACAACCCAAAGAACTATCGAACCTGATTCCCCAAACCATAGATTATCTAAACAGTGATTGCCTTCTCGTAGAACTTCTGGAACTTGTGCAAAACCTGATCAAACAAGGAGCCAGTTTAGAAAACGCGAGGCATGAATTAGGGCAAAAAGTGAAAGTTTCGCCCGCGATTGTAGCCAGAGAAGGAAAAGGGATAAACAGAGAAAAAAGACTAATTCACCACATCGCGTTAGGGATGTATTGCTTTTTGAGTAGTCCCCAAGACTTTAGACTCGCGGTAACGCGGGCTATTCCCACTAGGGGGGAAGACTCCCTAATGACAACTTTAACAGGAATCTTTGGGGGAAGCTATAATAGCAGTATCAGTATTCCTGTAGAATGGTATAGCTTGTTAAACTCTATTAGCCATGAGGAAAAAATACGAGAATTAGCCAGGAATCTCTATGCTATTTGGTCAGGAAGAAACGATCCCCAAGAACAATTATCGCCCCACTGTCTGAATGTGATCCCCGGCATCTATCGTGATTAGCAAAAATTCGATACACTCATATAGATACACATGAGACCCAAAATCTGATGTGTGGACGATTAACACTTTTGATCTAACTTTGATCTAATTTGATCTAAATGAACGGGTTCCAGTCATTGATGAGGCGGATTGAACTCACGCGTATGACACGCAAGCATGATTCCCTAACTCCCACGGGAAAATGGGGATTGGCTCAGGATATATGGGGATTGATTTTCCCATCCTCAAATACCCTAACTCCGGGTTTAAATGATCCACAGCAGTCCCCCTCCGATCTAGAAGGGGAACTCTCTACCGATAAAGAAATAAGCGTAAGCAAGTCTCCTAAATCTTCTGTGAAAAAAAAGGCTCGTTCTCGTCTACTACTGGTAGTCGCGATCTCCTCTCTCACGGGTACAATGGGACAGCGCTTTTATAATCAACCGAAATTAGATGTGGGAACGATCGCGCCAACAACGATTAAGGCTCCCAGAGCTGTCAGTATCCCCGATGTGAAAACGACGGAAGAGAAACGCAATGAAGCTCGGATCGGCGCGGTTCCCATATTAATGCGAGATCCGAATGTGGACGAAATGGTTTTGCGTGAACTCCAAGAGATTCTCAAAACCATTAATCTCAAGCGTGAAATCGCGGGTTCTTTTCCCTTTGTCTCCACAGACATTTTATCGACAAATGTCCAACGGCACTTGCGCGAATGTCCAGAAGAAGAATGGCGATCGCTTCTTAATTGGGTAGAAATTCAAGGAAAAATACCTTCAAGGCCAAATTCTGAGAAAGAGAATGCCCCCAAGAAAAAGCAGAACCCCCCGTCCACGGGGGGCAGGGGGGGTGGAGAAAAACTCAATGTAGTTTCACCCCGCCCCGTAGGTGTTTATAACGAGTCAAATCAAAACAACGCGATCGCGGAACTTCTCGCCTATAGTCGGACAGTTTCCGCACAAGAATTACAACTTTTAATCACAACAATTTCCCTGGCGAGAGAACATTACTTTAATGCCCTCGATAGCCTCAAAACAACATCCCCAAATGAACAGGGAAACTTATATAACGAATCGGTGTTTAATGTTTCTGATGCAGTTTGGCAAAAAACGGAAGTGGGAATTAATCGTGTCGCCCAACGAATGTTAGCCCAAGGTATTGCACAAGGTTTACCTCACGAACTCTTACAAGAAGGTATTCATTCTCAATTACAAGGGGAAGTTCCTTCGGAAACTCAACTTTTAGCTACTCACATTCTCAATACAGTTTTGCAACCGAATTTAGTCAGAGATGCCCTAGGGACTAGACAGTTAGCAGAATTAGCGGCCCAAAAAGTGAAACCTGTTATTGTCAAAGTGCAACAGGGAGATATCATTGTTAAACAAGGCGATACTATTACCCAAGACGCGTTTGTTATATTAGACTATTTTGGTTTGAGTCGCCGTCAAGTTAATTGGCAAGGTTTAATATTTTTTGTGGGCAGTGTTACCATCGGCGTTGGTATTGTCATTCTGGTAGAAAAAAAATTTCATTCGGGTTTACGCCGACGCGATCATTTCTTACTTGTACTCCTCAGTCTTTCTGCACCTGTACTAATTACTCTGCACATTCCGGCAACCAGTTTACCGGCCATTGGCATTTTAATTAGTTCTTTTTATGGGGCGCCTTTAGCGGTAACAATAGTAGGAGTTATCTCGATCCTCCTTCCTATTGGCATGGATGTTAATGCCATTCAGATTCTTACCTGTTGTGTGGGTGGTTTCTTGGGGGCTTGTCTTGCCGAAAAAATGCGATCACGGGAAGAATTAGCCCTCTTAGGGGGTGCTGTAGGACTCTCTCAAGCTGTTTTCTATTTAATCGTGACATTAATAGTAAGTGCCACCTCCGGTTCTATCTGGTATGCTCTTTTAGGTACAGCCGCGTTACAAGGATTAGTGGGATTAGCTTGGAGTATTATTGCATTAGGATTAAGTCCCTATTTAGAGCACGTTTTTGATTTAATTACCCCCATTCGTTTAGCGGAATTAGCTAACCCCAATCGTCCTTTATTAAAACGATTAGCCGCGGAAGCACCGGGGACTTTTCAACATACTTTATTTGTCGCGAGTTTAGCCGAAGCCGCGGCGCGTGAGATTAATTGTAATGTGGAATTGGTAAGAACGGGAACTCTTTATCACGATATTGGGAAAATGCACGATCCAATGGCTTTTTGTGAAAATCAAATGGGAGGGATGAATAAACATGATGAAATCAATGATCCTTGGGTAAGTACCGAAATTATTAAAAAGCACGTTAGTGAAGGAATTTTGATGGCGAAAAAGTATCGACTTCCTAAAGCAATTCGCGCTTTTATTCCCGAACATCAGGGCTCGATGTTGATTGCTTATTTTTATTATTATGCCCAACAAAGAGCCTCTGAAGGAACTGGCGCGATCGCGCGCGAGGAAGATTTTCGTTATCCGGGGCCGATTCCTCAATCACGGGAAACGGGTATTGTGATGTTAGCTGATTCTTGTGAAGCGGCTTTACGCTCCCTAAAGGATGCCTCCCATGATGAAGCTTTACAAATGGTTAATCGGATTTTACGCGCTCGTTGGCAAGATCATCAGTTAGATGATTCTGGTTTAACCCGCGAAGATTTATCCATTATCGCGGAGGTTTTTGTCCGGGTTTGGGAACAGTTTAATCATAAACGTATTGCTTATCCCAAACCTCTCATTTCTCCTAGATGAAGGAAGAAGGAAGAAGGAAGAAGGAAGAAGGAAGAAGGAAGAGGGAAGAAGGAAGAGGGAAGAGGGAAGAGGGAAGAGGGTTAAGCTGTTACGCATTTTTAATTCCTAGTACAACAGGCTTGGAGCCTGTGACGAGCAGGAGGCTTATCCTACCTTATGTGGTTTAAATGCGATTAGGCTTAACAATTAATAGTTAACAATTTCCTATTGCCAACACCTATAGCAACTTCGACGGTTAGGACGTTGTCAATTGCCCAAACCATTGATTTTATTGCTTCTTCCTTCTTCCTTCTTCCTTCTTCCTTCTGCTATAACACTTGATTTTAGGTTTAATTAATAAAGTAACGATCGCGCTATTTTGCGATCGCGTCTCTTGTGGAAAGGAAACCCCGAAGTCAAGCATTAATACAGGCTTATCCGGGTAATATCCCCCTTAAATTGAGATTTGCCGATATCATCGAGGTATTTAGGGAAGCTTTAATAAAAGACTCATGGGAAACTCTTACCCAGTCAATGATTGAGGAAAACAGTTGACGAAAGTGACCATTATGGGTGAAGATAACCAAGATTCATAA
>JBEDKD010000029.1:0-8134 GCA_041172365.1 Cyanobacteriota bacterium
CATAACTTTTATTAATTTCTAGCATTTTGTTATTTTTTGATATACAGAGTGGTATTAATTATTATACTTGATACAAGTTCTTTTGTCAATAGGCGATCGCGCCAACCCGGTAACGAGGAGCGCGATCGCGTAGTCTCTTAGAAACCGGGTTTCTCTGAGATATCTGGTTTGGCCCAAAAGCCCTTAAGAAGAAACCCGGTTTCTTTGGTTTGTGGGTGGAGGCCTATCGCGTAGTTCATCAGAAACCGGGTTTCTTAGAGATATCTGGTTTGGCCCAACAGCGCTGAAGAAGAAACCCGGTTTCTTTTGTTTGGGGTTCGGGAATTTGATTATAATAAAAGGTGAGTGTTAAGGTAATTAGCTTAGGACTCATTCGATTAACCGACCCAATCAATCGAGGTAATTAAAAATGAAATTAACAGCAACAGAAGAGGGTTTATTAATTCCTAAAGAACTATTAGGAGTCAGTCAAGAATTTGAAATTATTCAAGATATAGAGCAGGGTAAAATTATTATTACCAGCATCAAAAAAACATCTTCTATTTGGGATTTAGGTTCAAATCCTGTGGAATGTGATGTCAATGATGGTGCAATTAACCACGATCATTATCTGTATAACCAATGAAAAATATCTATTTTTTGGATACCAGCTATATTTTAGCTCTGGAAATAAAAAATGAAGATGCTCTATAGTGATCGCGTTTCCCTTGAGAAACCGGGCTTCTTAGAGATATCTGGTTTGAGCGAAAAGCTCTTAAGAAGAAACCCGGGTGGAGCGCGATCGTGTAGATCATTAGAAACCGGGTTTCTTAGAGATATCTAGTTTTCCCCAACAGTGCTGAAGCAGAAACCCGGTTTCTTTGGTTTGTGGGTGGAGCGCGATCGTGTTTCTTTGGTTTGTGGGTGGAGCGCGATCGTCCTGGGAGCATCCCGAATTTGCAAATATATCCGTAGGGGCGAAGCATTCCGGTAATAAATCCCCGATTTTAACCAATTAATATCTGCCGGAATGCTTCGCCCCTACAAAATCGGGGTGGAGCCCGATCGCGTCCTTTAATCTTTTTTATCGAAGTCTTCTGTTTTTAGAGTTTCTGAAATTGAGGGAAATGTTAATTGGATGTTGATATCCATTGATATTGTACTTTGCTCCAGCCAACCTATATTAACTATTTTTACGAATGCTTCTGTCGGTGAAGAATTACTAAATTTAGATTCAATAGAAGGCAGGGGTTTATATCCTGCTTCTTCTAACCAGTCACAAATATTTCTCCAGTTTCCTACCGATTCATTCGGTGCATCTACAACTTTCATAACATATTGATATAAAGTTTTACATAAATAAACCTCAGCACTTTTGGGAGTCTGAAGCAGTTTGTGAGCGATTTCGGCGGGACTGTGGCCGCACAGGAGGCCTCGCAGATAGAGCTTTTCAGTATCCGTAAGTTGCTTTCGGGAGCGAGGAGAGATTTGCCGCTTCGCTTCTGCTAGTGCTTTGTATAACCTTTCTAAATCCCAATTTTTGGCGGCTTCAGCAAACATCTCTTCCTTGGAAGTCATAGGTTTATCGGTAAAATGCTAACGTGAGGCTAACGAAAACTGATAGCCTTCGTTAGTTGTATTGTAAATTTAGGTAGCTTATAGTGATTTCAGTCTAAAGTTTTGAGCTGATTAGGGGAAAGCCGAAACTTCCGTAATATTACTGAGATTTTAGACTAACGAAGGGTAGCTTTACTCAATTTATCTTCAGACTTGCGTACTCTTGGATGACGCAATCAGAAACTCATGGGAGTAAGGCTGATCGCTTTTGAATTGGCAGTTAACACCACTGGAGGCGCGTCTCATGTCCGACTTTGACCCTCATGATTTTAATAACCTGTTGAAGACATCAGTTAACACTGGGATCATAACACCAACTCAGGGAATAATCCCGCAGCTAGAGGCTAACCGCACCCTCACGGGGGTTGGTAGTCAGGAAGTTAAGGCCCAGAGTTTAACGCCGGACACTTCTGATAATATCATCTTGGGTGACGCTTCGCAAACCAAGATGACTAATGGGACGATAACCGACACGAATACCAGTTTACCAGATAGTGCAGTGGATTTGATAACAGGTCAGGCGATGTCGGAGGTATATGGTGATTTGAGTAAGTTTGCGGCCGAGTCAGATTTCGTGGGTAAGATGAATTTGGCTTTTGAGGAAAACTGGGATGCTGTGGGTGCGAAAGCCTTAGCAGAAGGATGGTTTAATCGGGATTTTAGTGCGATACCGCCCGTGAAGGTGGTCTCATCTGCTGAGATTGGTGGGGCGAATGGGGCTTTTGCTGCGGCGACGGATACGATTTATTTATCGAAGGAATTTTTAGCTCAGAATGGGGCGAATCCGGTCGCGATCGCGGATGTGCTGTTGGAAGAGATAGGGCATTCTGTTGATGCGCGGTTGAATGTTAAGGATACACCCGGAGATGAGGGAGCGATTTTTGCGGCGGTTGTGCAGGGGAAGGAGTTGAGTCAGAGTGAGCTTCAGGGGTTGAGGGGTGAGGACGATCGGGCGACTGTCTTCTTAGATGGTCAAACAATTTCGATTGAAAAGGCTGATGACTACTACGATCAAAACTGGGGCGGCGAAATTTTTGATTGGAGTTCAGGACAAAAGGAAAGCAAAGGATGGTATCCATTTACTCGTAATGATGGAGACGCTATTAGTAGTAGAAATGCTATTTCTCGAAATTGGCGTGATGGGAATCCTGGGATTAGTAATGGTGTTCTAGGCTCAGATAAATTTGGGGTTAACTTCTATACAAAAGCAGATTTTGAAGCAGGAAAAACCTACTATTTCTCAGTAACAGCAGATGACTATTACAAAATAGGAGCTATACCAGTTAACGGTAATCAATGGGCTAACATAAGTGGTCAAGATTGGAAATGGTTAAATGATGCTTACGGCGGCAAAAAATACACTTTTACTCCTGAAACTACTGGTAAATATTGGGTATATGCTGGATATATTGAAAAAGATGGCGCTGCCAGTTTTTCCCTCTCTTGGGATAAAGCTATCACGGTAGAAAACCAGACATTCCCAGTCGAGCTATCGCTTTACGATAAGGATGGTAAAAAGGGGATAGCTAATCGTAGCAACATTGACCCCAACAAAGACACCGTTGTAGTGATTCATGGTCGTGGTAGTGGTGGGGAAGATGGCAATATAATTAACTTAGCAAGAAAAGCAGCCGAGAGTCAATATTACCCAAACTCTCAGGTACTTTACTTAGACTGGAAAGAAGCAGCAAACGACCCTGGTAATCTGCTGCTAGGGACAGTTCCTTACGACGCAGCGAAGCGGATCAGACCAGTTGCTCAATGGGCTACAAATAGGTTGAAAGAATTAGGAATAGCTTCTGGAAAAACTATTCTATTAGGTCATAGTTTAGGCTCTTACGTTGCCTCTGAGATAGGAAAGATAAGTGGAGGTGTTAAGGAGCTTGTTGCACTCGATCCAGCATCTTCTCCTAATGGCACTTACGACATTGATGGCAATAACCCTAAACCTGATCGTACAATAGAATTTAGCAAGGCTGCTACTAAGTCTACTGCATTGGTCGTTTCAGACGCGGATAGTGTAGGAGGTGCAGCAGGTGATAATGAAAGAGCCAGCAGTGCTAATGATTCCTATATAGTTTATTTTACAGGCTATGAAGAACACGGGGATAATGCCAAGGACAAAACCGTCAACAAAATCGCTGATTATCACAATGGTGTTGTTAATATTTTCTCTGAGATAATGTTGCGCGACTTCGATTTTCCATCTCACCAGCAAGACCGATTTGACGCAGAAGGTCATTTGTTAAAACAGGAATTCCAAGGAAAAGATGCTTTTGACGAAGGTGTGATAACAGCTACTTTTGCTAGCGGAATAAATGGTTTGTATTATGTCAATCCTAATGGTGAGGTTAAAAGAACCTGGAATTCTTAAGTCATCAAGTTAACCTTAATGGAATCTGGGCAAATGTAGGTTACTGCTAATAGATACCTGATTTTGCCCTAAGAGCGATTACTCTCAATTTCATTCCCATCAAATCTAGTGTGGTACAATTAACCGTTGAACACAAATAACAATGGCATTACAATCTAACAAAGAAAACGGAATCTCTCGCTTACTCGGCGATAACACCGCTGAAAATATTAACTTATCCCCCGGACAACTAACCAATATTCCAGGTGGCGTGTTGGCACTAGGCGGAAATGATACAATTATAGGCTCTGCCGACAGCGAACTAATTTTGGGAAACCAAGGGCAAGATATTATTAGAGGCGGAGAGGGAAACGATACTTTATATGGTGGCAAAGACAGCGATCAACTGTTTGGCGATACAGGAGATGATTTTCTATCAGGTGATAGGGGTATTGATACACTAACTGGTGGACAGGGAAGAGATAGATTTGCACTGTCAACAGGTGGTGGTTTAGATATCATCACCGACTTTGAAAGTACGAATGATTATATCCAAGTACCAGCAGGTTTAAGTATCAGTGACATCTTGATTCAAGCCGCAGGCGCTAATACCTTAATTACTGTTAAAAGTACAGGTGAACAATTAGCCCAACTGAATAATGTTCGGGCTTCTAGTATCACAAATGAACGCCTTTTGTTGCCTAATCAGCCACTTCCTGCGATTCAGTCTCCGGCTGTAAATACATCACCATCGGCTGTAAATACATCACCATCGGCTGTAAATACCTCACCCCCATCTTTGAGTCAGCCTTCTTTATCAGTGCCTTCTTCTTCTTTGTCAGTGCCTTCTTCTTCTTTATCAGCGCCATCAGCGCCTTCTTCTTCTTTATCAGCGCCATCAGCGCCTTCTTCTTCTTTATCACTCTAGCTATCCCATTTTGAAGTTTATTGGTATAGCTCTTTTATTAGGGGCGATTGATATTTTGGAGAGATGCGATCGCGTCTCTCCCACCCCCACCAAAAGTGCCTATCCTATCTCAAATCACCAAAAACGCGATCGCGCCTCTCTTTAGAGCCAAAAACGCGATCGCGTTCTGCATTTAATTTGTGGGAGAACGAAAAGCCTCGCGTTTGTGCGACTCTCGCTTTTATCTAAATCATGTTAATATCGAAGTATGAATAGTGTGTACAGACTCCAAGGCGTTGAATTTGAATGGGACACAAACAAAGCCGAGAGTAACCTAGAAAAGCATCGCGTTAGCTTTGAAGAAGGCGCGGAAGTTTTCTTTGATCCCTTTTATCAGGAGGGAGACGCGACTGCCAATAACGAACCGCGCGATTTTATCCTGGGTTACTCCCTTTCTCAACGCCTATTACTCGTAGTTTATGTAGAACGCCGCTTGCGAATACGCATCATTTCTTGCCGTCCAGCTACCCGCATTGAAAGGAAATTATATGAACAATTCTGAATCAGAAATCACATTACAATTGCGATCGCGGATAACGGAAAAAGTCTCAATTTCCATCCCCATAGATACTTTAGAATCACTTACCAAAATCGCGACAATTCGAGATATGTCTGTAGAAGCCCTGCTGAAGTTTTATATAGGACAAGGCTTGCGGGCAGACTTAACTAAAGCCTTTTCCGAACGCGTGCTTGATACAACGGCTCAAGTTCTGGCACGACACATTGATTCGGAAGAAGAAATATCAACAATTCTTCGAGAAATTCAAGCTGAAACTGCGCGTTAAAGGATCGTGATTTAATTACACAAATAAATGAGGTCGCCCTTTTTTCCTAAAGCACGATCGCGCCTCTCTTTAGAGCCAAAAACGCGATCAGCCTATAATTTCAGCATGGCAACAACTGTCAAATTCAACAGAGCGAGTATAATAGAAAAATCACAAATCACATTAAATACAGTCAATTAATGCCATGATTGCTAATTTGCCCCTCAAACTGCCTCACTTACCCAAAACCTTGCCCCGCGAAGGTTCTGTCCACATTGAGTTAGTCAACGGACTCTTAATTTTTAGCCCTTCTATGCAAACCCAGGAACGCATTCAAACTTTAACGGCTCAACAACAAGTATCAAATCTCACTTCAGAAGAACAAACAGAATTGGATGGATATCGAGAATTCATTAACTATCTAAATTTGGTAAACGAAACCATGAAAAATACTTTTCTATATCCTTTACGCGGCACAGTTATTGGCTATAATGAACCCTTTGAACCTGCGATTTCGTTGGAAGATTGGGAAGTGTTACAATGATTTTACTAGATACTCATATATGGGTTTGGTGGGTTGATGATAACACACGGCTTACTCAGAAATATCGGGACTGGATACAACAATATCAATCTCAAGGTTTAGGAGTCAGTATCATTTCTTGTTGGGAGGTTTCTAAATTAGTAGAAATGGGAAGACTTACTTTGTCTGTTACAGTTGATCAGTGGTTACAACAAGCTTTGGCTTATCCGGGTGTACAGCTACTCCAACTCACTATTCCCATCATTGTTGAGTCAACTAAACTCACGGGTTTTCACCGCGATCCAGCAGATCAAATCATTGTGGCAACTGCGAGGATTTGCGCGTGTCCGTTACTAACGGCGGATGCAAAAATTCTGGCATATCCTGATGTACAGACTCTTCACTGACGGCTAAAAAATGCCTTCGCTCTGATTGATATTTGCTATAATAGCCTTAACAAATAACCCAATAAATCTATGAAAATTAGAGCAATCATCCATCCCGCCGAAGAAGGTGGCTATTGGGCAGAAGTTCCCGCTCTTCCTGGGTGCATTACCGAAGGAGACACCCTCGAAGAAGTGATGATTAATTTAAAAGATGCTATTCAAGGTTGCCTCGAAGTTGCTAATAGTCGTGAAGCCATTGCTTCCACAGAAATCAAGATTTGAAAGTGGGAACCTTGAGAGCCTTAATCAAAATAGCTCTACTATCTGAAGAAGATATACTGTGATTGTCAATTCAAGTTTTCGCAGCTACCTTTCTCCCATAGCCCAAATCACCAAAAGCCCGATCGCGCCTCTCTTTAGAGCCAAAAACGCGATCGCGTCTCTCTTTAGAGCCAAAAGTTAGTCAAATCAAGTAGGTTGGGTTAAGCGACAGCGCAACCCAACACCCACAACACTCTCATTACTGGTTTTCCCCAACACTCTTGAAGAAGAAAGCCGGTTTAAGGGCTTTCGCGCAGATCATTAGAAACCGGGTTTCTGTGAGATTCTGGTTTTTTCCAATAGCCTTTAAGAAGAAACCCGGTTTCTGAGGTTTGTGGGTGGAGCAGTAAAAAGCGCGATCGCGGGTGGCTTCTACCCTGAATCAACGTGAAATAGCCCCTACATCAAAACCCTTCTCTTCATTCCTTAATCGGAACGCGATCGCGCCCCTCTCTGTGCCTTTGTGCCTTTGTGGTTAATTTCATTTCGGAAAAAACATCATACTATTTTCGTTTTAAAGGGTGTATTTCTGCTATAATAATAAGTAGAAATAAGCGCAGAAAAGGAGGAAAATAATAATGCAATTACGAGATGAATATGATAATCCTTGGAAAGAAGCGATTTCGATTTACTTTCAACCTTTTATAGAATTGTTGTTTCCTGATGTTAACGCGATCGTTGACTGGACAAGGGACTATGAATTTCTTGATACTGTCTTGCAACAAGTAACAAGAGATGATGAAATAGGAGAACGAACCGCGGATAAATTAGTCAAAGTCTGGCTGCAAGATGGTACAGAAACATGGATTTTAATTCATGTAGAAGTCCAGAGTCAATATCAAGCTAATTTTGCGGAACGGATGTATATTTATAATAGTCGCATCTTTGGAGTTTATCAGCAAAAAGTCTTAAGTTTAGCAGTTTTAGCCGATGATTCTCCTACTTGGTATCCTACTCAGTTTGAATACAACATTGGCGGCTGTCAAGTGTTGTTAAAGTTTGTGGTGACGAAATTGCTAGACTATCAACAACAATGGAATACTTTAGAGCAAAGCCTGAACCCTTTTAGTGCGATTATCATGGCACATTTGAAAACCCAGGGTACTCGCCAAAAACCCGAAGATCGGTTACAATGGAAACTGAGGATCATAAAAGGTCTTTATCAACAGGGCTACAGTCGGGAAGATATTCGGGAATTATTCCGATTAATTGATTGGTTGATGG
>JBEDKD010000030.1:0-15988 GCA_041172365.1 Cyanobacteriota bacterium
CCCAAAAACCCCCGTTGTAGTTGCAGTTGCTCCTTTCGTGGGTAAGCTGTGGATGAATTTTTAGGAAGCGCGGCAAAACTTGAAGAATCGGGTTGATCGCGCCAATCACGGAGCCAAAGCAGAATAAAATTAGGTTTTCTAATGATAATTTTTTGTGTCCAAAGGAGAGAATGCTCCGGCTGGCGAGTAATCTCCTCAAGCCAGAGTAACTGTTGTTCCTGAACTAGACGACAATAAATATTAACGCGATTAATATTGCGAGGGGCAAGTTCCTCCAGAATTTGCTGGATGCGCTCAACTAAGGTAAATTGTTCCAGATATTCGACATCCGATGCCTCACACAATAACTGTAAGACACCATCAGTAAAAATAGCCCTCGTTCTCACACCCGACTCGGAGAGTTGTGCATTAAGGACTTGAATGATCGCGGCCACACTCCCTTGGCGTGCTTGTCGGGTGGTGTTATCCATCAAATCTACCATTTTGGATTCAGCAATCTGTGAAATATAGTGATTCAGGTTTCTTTTAGCCCATAATCAATGCCATCATACAGAAAGATTAAGCATATCTGAGGTAAATTCAGAAAATTACTATGGGTAAAGTGATTCGTGGTCAAATCTTTGTACTGGATGACAACATTGACACAGATCAGATTATTCCCGCGGAATACCTGACGCTGGTTCCTTCTAAACCCGATGAGTATGAGAAGTTGGGCAGTTATGCTCTGGTGGGACTTCCCGATCGCTACGGTAAGTTTATCCAACCTGGGGAAATGAAAACCCATTATCCCATTATTATCGCGGGTGAAAATTTTGGCTGTGGTTCCTCACGTGAACACGCGCCCATCGCGTTAGGGGCCTCTGGAGTGGAGGCGGTGGTTGCCCAGTCTTATGCCCGGATCTTTTTCCGTAATTGTTCGGCTACGGGTGAGTTATACCCTTCTGAGTCGGAAGCACGTCTCTGTGATCTCTTTGAAACAGGCCAAGAAGTCACTATTGATTTCGAGAATAATGTATTAACCAATCATACTCTTGGTAATACTTATAAACTTAAACCTCTGGGAGATATTGGCCCTGTTATTGATGCGGGTGGTTTATTTGATTATGCCCGTAAAACTGGAATGATCGCGGCTAAATAAAACACAAAAAAACGCGCCCCTAATCAGGGCGCGTTCATCCTTAAGAAGGAGCACAATTTAATGATAATTTAACTGGCGATATTGGGGGCGACTAACGCGATCGGTTGTAATTCCCCAGAGGCTAAATCCAGAGGGAAGTTATGGGCATTCCGTTCGTGCATTACCTCAATCCCTAAATTAGCTCGGTTGAGAATATCAGCCCAAGTAGGAATGGGGCGGCCCTGTGCATCAAGAACGGAATTGTTAAAATTAAACCCATTGAGGTTAAATGACATCGTACTGATACCGAGGGAAGCAAACCAAATTCCTACCACCGGCCACGCGGCCAAGAAAAAGTGTAACGATCGCGAATTATTAAAGCTGGCATATTGGAAGATTAAGCGTCCAAAATAACCGTGGGCAGCCACAATATTATAGGTTTCTTCCTCTTGGCCAAATTTGTATCCAGCATTCGCGGATTGAAATTCCGTCGTCTCGCGGATTAAGCTTGATGTCACGAGGGAACCGTGCATCGCGGAGAAAAGGGCTCCGCCAAAGACTCCGATCACTCCCATCATGTGGAAGGGGTGCATTAGGGGATTATGTTCGGGCGAGAAGACGATCATGAAGTTGAAGGTCCCAGAAATGCCTAACATTAATCCGTCGGAAAAACTGCCTTGCCCAATCGGATAGATTAGTAGCACCGCAGTCGCCGCTGAAACTGGCGCTGAAAAGGCTACGCAAATCCAAGGGCGCATTCCTAAACGGTAGCTTAATTCCCATTGTCGTCCCATATACGCGTAGATCGCGATCAGGAAGTGGAACACAATCAGTTGATACGGGCCACCGTTATAGAGCCATTCATCCATTGACGCGGCTTCCCAGATTGGGTAAAAGTGCAATCCGATCGCGGCAGAGGTGGGCACGATTGTCGCGGAGATCAGGTTATTTCCATAGAGCAACGAACCCATCACTGGTTCTCGAATCCCATCAATGTCAACCGGAGGCGCGGCAATGAAGGCCAGGGTAAACGCGATCGTGGCAGTTAAAGCTGTGGGAATCAATAGCACCCCAAACCAACCAACATAAAGTCGATTTTCGGTACTCGTAATCCACTCACAGACGCGTTCCCATACATTAGCGCGACTGCGTTGTTGTAGAATTGCTGTCATAATATTGAATAAATGCTAGTACGTCGGGAAAACTAGCAGGACTTCCCTGCTGGCTTCCTTTATCTATCAACAATATAACTATGCAGTTATATTGTTGTCAAGTATTTTCCGAATTTTTTTTTCGTGAATGCAGAAACCGGGTTTATCAGGTTTAACGCCCCAGAAACTTATTGAAAGGCTTCAACAAATCAGTCTCAAAGGGTTTGCCCTTCAACATCCGATGCCAATAAATCCAGGGCAAAGCATAAACCTTGGCAAAAAACATAATATAGCGTTCCTTCGCGGGATCGAGAGGGAAGGTGGGAGCAGGGTGACAGCCATAATTAAACTCGGCCATAATCGCGGAGTTGTACCCAGTAATCAGAGGGCAACAACTATAACCATCATATTTACCCGTCTGAGGGGTTCCATCCATCACAGCCAATAAATTTTTCACTAAAACGGGGGCTTCCTTACGAGCGGCCGCCGCGGTTCTCGCGGTGGGAACAGAAGACGCGTCACCTAAACTAAAGACATTAGGATAACGATAATGTTGTAATGTCTCTGGGTGAACATCCACCCAACCCCCCGCACTATTGACGGCTAAGGGACTCTTTTTAATAAAGTCAGGGGCACTCATGGGGGGTGTCACATGAATCATATCGTAGTGAATACTGACTTCTTCTATTCCCTCATCGGTAATGACAGTAAAAATAGCTTCTTTTGTGTCGGCTTTAATGGCTTTGAGGTTATGCTGAAATTTCACATCAATGCCACGACGTGCTACCACTTTCTCTAAGCCCTCACAATACTCTTCTACACCAAAGAGTCGGGTGAGCGCGCTACAGAATATTACTTTGGTGTGAGTGCCTACCCCACTTTTGCTTTTGAAGACATCATCGGCCATATACATCACTTTTTGGGGAGCACCTCCACATTTAATCGGTGTATTGGGGAAGGTAAAAATCGCGGTTCCCCCCTGGAAACTATTGATGCTTTCCCAAGTGTAAGGGGCTAACGCGGGAGAATAGTTACTGGTGACACCATTTTTACCTAGTGCTTCTTTTAACCCTTCAATGAGATGCCAGTCGATTTGAATCCCAGGACAGAGGATAAGATAGTCATATTCAATGTGTTTCCCCGTTTGGGTGATGACGATATTGTGATCGGGGTCCAGTTGAGTTACTGAGTCTTTAATCCAGGTTGTGCCTTTGGGGATAAAGTCTTTCTGAGCTCGCACGGTTTCCTCGATCTTCATCAAGCCACCGCCGACTAAGGTCCACCCCGGTTGATAATAGTGTTTCTCCGAGGGTTCGATAATCGCGATGTCTAACGATCGCGCTTGGTTGAAAAGATGAGACGCGACAGTTATTCCCGCGGCTCCCCCCCCAACTATGACAATTTGATGATGTTGGGTGCGCGAGCGATCCTGGGTGACTTTGGGGTTGGATTCCTGCACAACAGAGCTTGTCATGGGCTGTTACTTCCTTTGATAAACAGGATAATTGGGACAATGGGACAAAATTAATGTCTGTGGGTGAACCCACAAAAACTTATTGATGGAAAAAATATATTGCGATATACATTATATTACTATATAATCATATCAAGGAAATGTGGGAATCACGGAAAAGACCTATGAGACATATCGAACAACTAGAGTAGGGTAGGCATCCTGAGAGCCTTTGCTGTGATGGTTGGGATGAAAAAGGGATGGGGCTGTGATTCCAAAGATAGCTAGGAGGGAACAAGGGATGTTATTTCGTCAACTGTTTGATCAAGACACTTGGACTTATACCTATTTAATTGCTGATCCCCAGACGAAAGAGGCCGCGCTGGTTGATCCCGTATTAGAACAAGTCGAGCGAGATTATCAACTGATTAATGAGTTGGGGTTGACGCTACGTTACTGTTTAGAAACTCATGTCCACGCGGATCATGTCACGGGGACGGGAAAACTGCGGGCATTAACTCATTGTGAGGGTATTGTGCCGGAAAATGCCCAAGTTGCTTGTGCCAATGGTGTGATTAAAGATGGGGAAGTTTTACGACTGGGGGATGTGACTATTGACGCGATCGCGACTCCGGGGCACACAGACAGTCATAATGCCTATTTAGTCAATGGCACTCATTTATTAACAGGAGATTCACTATTTATTCGTGGTTGTGGCCGAACCGACTTTCAAAGTGGCGATGCGGGTTTAATGTATGATGTTGTCACCCAACATCTATTTAATTTACCTGACGAAACATTAGTCTATCCTGGCCATGATTATAAAGGCCAGAGTGTTTCGACGATTGGTGAAGAAAAACGCTTTAATCCTCGTTTTCTGGGACGCGATCGTGCCAATTTCATTGAATTTATGAAAAACTTAAATCTTCCCAATCCTAAGAAAATCATGGAAGCGGTTCCCGCGAATCAAAGCTGTGGCAATGTCCCCGCGACAGTCTAAACATTTTTGCCAAAATTTCTTATAATCAAATCAAGTAGGTTGGGTTGATTTGAGATTCTCCGAGAGGGATTAAGAGATTCAATAATCAACCCAAATCTAATGCACTAAAAATCATCTAAATGGAGTCCCCAAAATATGACCACGACTAATGAAAAAACTCAGCGCGATCGCTTACAAGTTGTCGATGTTGCGACACTAAAACAGTGGTTAGACAAGGATTATGTCATGTTATTTGACGTGCGAGAACCCTCAGAATACGCGGGGGAATCAATACCAGGAGCTACCTTAGTATCTTTATCTAATTTCGATCCTAATAAAATTCCCCGTACCCAGCAGAAAGAGAGAGAAAAACCAGTAGTTTTACATTGTCAAAGTGGCAATCGATCCGCCCAAGCCGCCCAAAAATTATTTGAGGCAGGATTTGAAGAAGTGACGCATTTGCAAGGGGGACTGAATGCTTGGAAACAAGCTGGTTATCCCACAAAAGTGAATAAAAATGCACCGATTAGTATTATGCGTCAGGTGCAAATTGTCGCGGGTTCCCTCGTTTTAACGGGAACTTTATTAGGTGCATTTGTGTCGCCTAAATTTCTTTTTTTAAGTGGATTTGTCGGTGCTGGTTTATTATTTGCAGGAGTTACGAATACCTGTGCAATGGCTACTTTACTGGGGAAACTTCCTTATAATCAAATGAAGTAGGTTGGGTTGATTCCATATTCTTTAGGAGTGATCAACAGATTCCAAAATCAACCCAACCTACCCAACCGTAGGGGCGGGTTCACCAATATCTTTGATACCCACCGACAAATAATATAAACCCGCCCCATCCCCACCCAGAAATTGTGGAAGGTGCCCCAGATGGTAAGGGCGGGTTTACCGATATAGCAATTCCATTTGAGATGTAAATGCTGGGCTCTGAGCCCGTCACAGGCAAGATGCCTGTGCCACAAGTTTTACTTCTGAAATGGAAACACTATATCTTCAAAACATAACCTGAATACGGGTGAAAGAGCCCCTACAAGAGAACACGATTGACGGTAAATGGGGTGGGTTTATTTAGGTTATCAAAGTGCAACATTGATCGTAAAACCCTGCAAAATCAAGATTGTTCGTAATTTTTGCCCCTAATGAAACAGCCCTGGGGCTAGGGGGCTAGAGCCACGCGATCGCGAACATTTTTGCACTTCATACAATTGAGAAACGTGATAATCAACCCAACCTACCATAAAAATAATGACTCATAAAAATCATATAAATTCTCAATTAAAACCCACCCAAATCTTAGATAAATTGGGTAATTTTTTGCCCGTTATTAAATGGTTAATCACTTATAAACCTCAAGATTTAGTAGGGGATATCACCGCGGGCATTATTGTCACCAGTTTACTTGTTCCTCAAAGTATGGCTTATGCACTTTTAGCAGGTTTACCTCCTCAAATTGGGCTTTACGCGAGTATTTTTCCACCTATTCTTTATGCCTTATTGGGTACAAGTCGAGTCTTATCCGTTGGTCCCGTCGCGGTGGATTCTTTGATGGTAGCCGCGGCTATTAGTAAATTAGCTTCCCCTAATACATCACAATATTTATCTTTAGCCTTAACTTTAGCCTTTTTGATTGGTTGTATTGAAATTTTAATGGGTTTTTTCCGACTGGGTTTTTTGGTGAATTTTCTTAGTCGCTCCGTTATCTCCGGTTTTATTAGTGGAGCCGCGATCGTGATTGCCTTTAGTCAAATTAAACAATTATTCGGTTTAAAAATACCGAATACCGAATCATTTTTTGAGTTAATTAAATTAATTTTACAAAAATTACCAGAGACAAATTTTATTACTCTAGGTTTAGGGAGCGTCAGTGTGGGGATTTTGCTTTACTTTAATGATCCCTTAGTGAAGCTTCTAAAAAATAAAGGTTGGAGCGATCGCGCCATTCTTCCGGTATCAAAAAGTGCTCCATTGTTAGTAGTTGTCAGCGGCACTGTATTAGTTTGGGGATTCCACTTAGATCAAATTGCGGGTGTTAAAGTAGTTGGAAATATTCCCTCTGGACTTCCTTCTTTAACCTTACCCATGTTAGATTATAGCACACTTCAATCATTAATAACAGTAGCTTTGGCGATTAGTTTAGTCGGATATATGGAAGGGTTTGCCAGTGCTCAAGCCTTGGCAAGTAAAAGACGGGAAAAAGTGAATGCTAATCAAGAGTTAATAGCTTTAGGATTTGCCAATTTGAGTGCGGCATTTACGGGGGGTTATCCTGTTACGGGAGGGTTAAGTCGTTCGGTTGTTAATTTTGCCGCGGGAGCAAATACTGGACTCGCGTCTATTATTACGGGAATTTTAGTCACGATCGCGGTAATGTTTCTCACCTCTTTATTTTATTTTCTGCCCCAAACTTGTTTAGCCTCCATCATTATTGTCGCGGTATATAAACTCATTGATTTTGGCACCTTTACGCGGATGTGGAATTATGATAAAGCAGACGCGATCGCGTGGTTATGTACCTTTTTAGCTGTCTTACTTTTAGGAGTAGAAAAAGGGATTATTTTCGGAGCCATTACAGCTTTATGTTTACATCTTTGGCGTACCAGTAAACCCCATATCGCGATCGTCGGACGTTTGGGAGAAACAGAGCATTTCCGTAACGTTTTGCGCTATGATGTCAAAACTTGTCCTGAAGTTTTAGCGGTGCGAATGGATGAAAGTCTTTATTTTGTTAACGCTAAATACTTGGAAAATTATCTCTTTAAAATCATCTCAGATCGCCCCGATGTGAGCAAAATATTATTAGTTTGTAATGCCATTAATGTAATTGATGCCAGTGCCTTAGAAGTCTTAGAAAGTCTAATTACTGAATTACAAGATTTAGGGATAGAGTTTTATTTGTCCGAAGTCAAAGGTCCCGTTATGGATAAATTAGACAAAGTAGGTTTTGTCGATAAATTAGGACGCGATCGTGTCTTTTTAACAACCGATCAAGCCATGCGTATTTTAGGAGGCATTTAGAAGAAGGAAGAGGGAAGAAGGAAGAGGGAAGAAGGAAGAAGGAAGAGGGAAGAAGGAAGAAACGATAAAATTAAGGGTTTCAGCAATTATAAAATGAACCACAAATACTTCACCTCAAAGTAATCGAAAATCCCCCCTTTGTGCCTTTGTGCCTTTGTGTTTCATTTGATCAGAAATATGTGATAAAATCAAGGGTTTAAGCCCTTAATTATCTAACCACAAAGGCACAAAGGGCACAGAGGCGAGAAAATAACCCAAAAACATCCTAGGGAAAATATTTATCGGGGTTCACCTGTAGGAAAATTAGGTTTTGAAGATACGGTTAACCCGCCCTTACTCTTAATTTCTTCACCTCAAAGTAATCGAAAATCCCCCCTTTGTGCCTCTGTGCCTTTGTGTTTCATTTGATCGGAAAGACGTGATAAAATCAAGGGTTTCTATCTAACCACAAAGGCACAGAGGCGAGAAAATCAACCCAAAAACATCCTAGGGAAACACCTGTAGGAAAATTAGATTTTGAAGATACGGTTAACCTGCCACTATTTCCCCTCAAAGTAATCGAAAATCCCCCCTTTGTGCCTTTGTGCCTTTGTGGTTCATTTTATTACGAAAAGAAACGCTGTTTTTCGGTAAATTTAATTAGTTGTAGGTGGCATTGTCATTTGTTTTTACCCCCACATACTCATTAAAGATATTGCTGGAAAATTTTGAGAGACTCTAATTGAATATTTTGTTGTGCTAATTGATTTTCTAGGGCATTACATACTAAATCACACATCGGAAAAACTAAAGGATTCGCGATTTCATAAACCACATTAATCCCTTGCTGCGATCGCGTGACAATTTTGCCTTGAGTTAATAACTTTAAATGTTTAGAAACATTAGCTTGCCCTAAACCTGTAATTTCAATAATTTGAGTCACCGTTTTTGGACCCGACTTCAAGGAGCAGACAATTTGCAGACGACTGACTTCTGATAGCATTTTAAAGAAATCCGCGATCGGAGTTAAGACTGTGGGGGGAAACTTGGACATTTCACAGTCATGGGAGATGGTAATTTCTTGAGACGCTTTCTGGGAGAGGATTTGAGACATAGGAGGGAGAGGACTAAAAACACTTATCTTGATTAGTTCCAGTTTACCATATTGCCAAGTAGTTAAACAAGAATCCGAAAAAAAACCGGGTTTTTGTCGAAAATTTCCACAAGAAAACCCGGTTTTCGGCTGTGATACTTATATTTTGAAAAACTCTTGCAATTTGTGAGTCATTTTCTCAATAATGCCCACAGATTGATCGAAATTAATTCCAGAGTTAGTTTCGATTTGTTTCACCACATCCTCTGGTAGATTTAATAATGTCAGCAATTTTTGATACGCGACTTTTTCTTCCGCGTTAATTTTGGGCTCATCGGGAGTGCGAGCACTGGACGCGATCACTTCATAACCCAATTTTAACACTAATTCCCGCTCTTCCTGACTTTCCAAATGAGGAATTAATTCCTCTAAGGGAAGATTTTGCATTAAATAATCCCGTAATTCCTGTTTAAGTTGTTCCTGTTGAATTCCTGTGGCAAATAAACGACTAAAGTGATCGAGCATTATATCCACTTCTTCTGTTGCTAATTCTCCATCAGACCAGGCCATCGCAGCAACAATTCTGACTAAATTCATCTGACGAGGTGAAATCGAAGGCGGTGGAGGAGGTTGCACAACTGTCATAATGATTTCCTCATTGTGGGGCAAATATCTGATTTAGCAATCCTATTTTAATTGTAATATTTTTGTAGGGGCAATCCCCCTGTGGTTGCCAGCTTCTGTGGGGTAGGCACGGGGGCACTACCCCTACGTTTTTACTTCTGTGGGGTAGGCACGGGGGGCACTACCCCTACGTTTTTACCACAACCGATTTAGGATTGCTATAGGTTAACATCTGCTCTGTAAAAATCGGATTTTTTTTAACTTATTTACAGAATTGCATTCAGTGATGCCCCTAACCATCCCATAAAGTTTTTTTGCTGTTTTGTCGTTACTTGGGGCAGTTTGACAATTTGATAACGAGTGGGGCGCGGGTTTCCTAGTGTCACGGCACAATTTATTAATTCGTCGTGATGAAAAATCGTTATTTCTACTGTGTCACCTGCTTTATATTCTCTGACGCGATCGCTTAATTGTTCGGCATTAACTCGAAATCCATCCAATGCTAATAATTCATCTCCCGCGTCAATTCCCGCTTCCTGTGCGGGACTTTCTGCTTCCACAAACTTAATGATTTCTCGCCCATTCTCACTATGGACTGTTAACCCTAGAAAAGCCGTTTCAGGGGGATTATCGGCTTGAATCTGTAAACCAAAAGGTTCTAAATATTCATCAAAGGGTAATTCTTCCGTACCGTCAATATATCTGGCAAAAAAGTCCCTTAAGTCAACTTCGGCTACCGACTCAATTACCTCCTGTAATTGTTCCGGTGTAAACCCGATTTCTGACTTGCCAAAGTCTTCCCACATTCGGCGCATCACATCATCAAAGGAACGATTATTGTCATGGCGCGATCGAATTAACAAATCGAACAAAAATGTGATTAATTCTCCCTTTAAATAATAGGATATCTGACAATTATCACTATTAGAATCACGGCGATAAAGTTTAATCCAAGCATCCCAACTGGACTCACTTACTGGTTGCACAAAACGTCCGTGTATTGTCTGTAAACGAGTAATTTCTTTGCTTAATCCGTGCAAAAATCCCTTACCATTAAAAATCCCACAACGATAGGGAATGACTAAATCATAATAACTGGTTGTCCCTTCCGAAAACCATAGGGAAGGAGTATAATTTTCCCCTTCGTAATTAAATATTTCTAAAGCTTTTGGGCGAATCCTTTTCACATTCCAAAGATGGAAAAATTCATGGGCAACTAATTGCAGAAAACGCTCATATTTTTCGGGATTACTAAACCCAAATCGGGGATAATTTAAAGAACAACAAAATTTATGTTCTAATCCCCCAAAACCCGAACTTGATAAATGTAATAAAAAGAGATAGTTATCGTAGGGCAAACCACCAAAAAGTTCTGCTTCTACTTCAATAATTTTCTCGATATCTAGCCTTAATCGCGTGGGATCGACATTGCCTCTACCCCAAATGGCTAATTGATGAGATTTACCTCTGACTTCAAACTCATAAAGTTGATGATTTCCGATTTCAAAGGGACTATCCACCAGTGTATCAAAATCGGGTGCTAAAAAAGTATTATCTATTTCTGATATACGAGTTAAAGCCGTTGAGACTAGCCACCCTGGATCAGGGGGTTCAATAGTAATTTCAATGGGTTGATGTAAACACTCAGGGAGATAAAAGAAAAGGGCTGCACTATTAAAATAACAATGAGTAGCATCCAGGTGATTAGTTCTTACCGTTAATTCATTAGCAAAAATACGGTATTTTACGGTAATCTCCGATGCTCCTTGTGTCTCAATCTGCCACTGATTTTTTGAGACTTTTCGCCAGATTAAAGAATGATGTTCACCCGTAAACGCGTAGAAATCTTGGAGATGACGTGCATATTCACGCACCAGATAGGAACCCGGTGTCCAGACGGGCATTTTTAAGTTTAATAGTGATAATTCTTGGGGCGGAATTTGATAAACTACTCCCAGATTCACGCGTAGCGTTACTTCAATTAAATGGGATTCTGGTTGGGGCATTTCTACCCAGTATTGTATCCCTGGTTTAGTATTCAGTAACGCGGAAACTTCACGGGTTTGAGAAGGAGAAAGGGTGACATCTTTCATGCTGGCTGGTAAGTGAGGTTATTTATTGACGTGCTAGATTCGCTAATTGTTTGAAATTTAATAAATGGATTAATTGGCGTTCGGTATTGATTTTGATCCAACCCTTACTTTCCAGTTTTTCCATAATTTTTCCTGTTTCTTCAACGGTAATATCTGTAACATCTGCCAAGTCTTTGACAGGAATGTTAAAGATATCTTTACCTTGTGCATTCGCTTGGCCATAATTTTCGCCAAATTCCACAAGAGTATTGGCTAGTTTCACCGCGGGGGGACGATGACGCAGTTGATAGCGAATATTACTTTGACGCAAACGCCTAACCATCAGTTGTAACATTCGATGATGTAACTGTTGATCTTTGAATAGGGTTTGAATAAATTTCTGCGCGGTGAAACTAATTAAACGCACGGGAGATAACGCGAGTACATCATTGGCGCGGGGAGACTCGTCTAAAATCGCCATTTCGCCAAAAAAGTCCCCTCGTCCGAGAATTGCCAATGTTACCGCGTTATCACCTGATAGGCGACGCACTTTCACCCATCCTGATACGACAAAATAAATGGCATTGCCCCACGCGTCTTCCATTAAGACGGCTCTACCGGGGGGATACTCATGTTTAACGGCTGCGGATAAGAGACTTTCTAGTGTCTCTGGGTTTGCGCCCTTAAACAGGGGAAAAAGCTCACTGAATGCTTCTGTTTCTATCTGCATGAAAATTCACTACAGTAGGAAATGTTAATCTACGATCGCGATCGTAGAGGGAAATCAAAGGGTCTGACATCAACCTTTTTTTTTCCATCCGCTCGATCTTAGCATTGATCGGAGGCTGTTTTAATGTAAATTTAGTGTTTGCCTTTGTTGTAAGACGGCCTGACGTATTTTTTCTCTATATTGTTGGATATATTCTGGCCATCCGATGATGACGGGTTGTGTATGGGTGAGGCTATTGATATCTAGGGTGTCGGATGTCCATTGTATGGGATTTCCGTCTAAGTCGCAGCAGACTAACCCCGCGGTTTGGGCGATCGCGAGGGGACCCACGGTATCCCAGACTTTCACTCGCCCATTAAAGTATAGATATAATCCCGCTCTTCCTTGGATTATTTCGAGGACTTTTAAGCCAAAGCTACCGAGGGAATAATATTGGACTCCGCGGATATATTGTCCGATCGCGTTTCCGTAATTTTTTTGGTCTTTATCACCTAAGACGATGGTACAATTTTCCGGGTTAGGCGGTGCTGGTGGGAGTACGGCTAAAGGTTGAGGTTCCCCATCACCGATGGTTTGAAATAGTCCCCAGTCTTTACCACCATAGTACATTTGATCAAACACAGGTGCATAAATCCAACCCGCGATCGGTTGATTATTTTTTAATAATCCTACCATCACCGAGTAAGAGGTAGAGCCATCAATAAAATCAGTAGTTCCATCAATGGGATCAATACACCAAAGACGCGGATAATTTTCCCAGTATTGAGAGCGAGATTTTTCGTTTTCTTCAGTAATAATACCGTCTTCTGGAAACAAACGCGTAAAGCCACTGGTGAGGAGGCGATCAAGCGATCGATCTACACTGGTAACATAATCATTCGGTCCTTTTTGGGAGACTTCAAATACTGACTCTGCGAGTTTTTTGCCCTGTTGTCCACATTCCCGTATCAGTTGATATATTTCTTGTTTTTGGCTTTCGGAAATATCCATATTTTTCAGAATTGGTCACTATTTTCAGTATATCATAATTTCTTTTTCCTGCACCATCATTATTTGCCAGTGAGAGGGAATCTTAAGATATTTAGAAAACGATGAGGGCTTATCTCTTCAACCCCACCTAAAAATATGATTAAATTAGTAGGTGGAGTGACATCTTAAGATATTTAGAAAAAACCTGAGAGATTTTCCTTTCAACCCTCGCGATTACCACCATTACTGGTGATGACAGATAAGGTTCGTAAACGGTTAATTGCCGCGGCTAATTCCAGAGGCCGAAACATGGCAAAGTCACCTTCTCGAAAAGGTGATAATATATCCATACCTTGATGTTCAATATCTGCCATGACATGATCGATAATTTCTCTTAACGTCTTTTTTCCGTCCATATATTTTTGTTTGCCATATACCATCGCGGACACGATCGCGCGCAATTGTGCCTTATCGACAATTTGTTCCACCGCGGTGACATCAATTTCTTCAGTACCAAAGGTAACTTCATCCATATCTCGCACTTTTAGTCTGACATCTTGCCGTCCGCGACTAGGATCTAAACTACTAGGAATCGGTATTCGGGGAGTAATTTTCCCAAAGGCTTCACCCCCTTCAACGGTGCGATTACTAATGTAATTATTAGCAATTTCTTTCGCTTCTTCCGTGACATTAAAAGCTTGAAAATTTTCCATTGATATCACAGTATCCGCTACATCAAAATAGTCACCACTTCCCCCCATAACTAAAATAGTTGATACACCATAATCCAGATATAATTGTCTGACTTTATCAATAAATGGGGTAATGGGTTCTTTATCTTTAGAAATCAGTTCTTGCATACGCCGATCGCGGATCATAAAATTACTCGCGGCCGTATCCTCATCCACTAACAAAACCGGACATTTCTCCCCAGAAATTAAGGAGGGATTATCCGTCTGGACATCCGTCACTAAACCCACTTCTAAAACTTCCATAATATTCGCAGCTTGGGAGGTACTACCGCTGGCATTTTCCGTGGTAAATTCAGTCGTCGATCGCCCTTGAGGTAATTGATTAATAAAAGGAGAAATATCCACACCCGCGATACTTCTGCCATCTTCGGCCCGAATTTTCACCGCGTCAGGATTTGTCACCACAAATTCTCTCCCATCCCCAGGAATATGATTATAAACTCCCAAGGATATCGCGTGTAATAAAGTTGACTTACCATGATATCCCCCCCCGACAATTAAGGTGACACCTTTGGCAATTCCCATACCACGAATTAAACCCCTATTAGGACAATTAAACTCAACACTTAAAGAAGGAGGAGATTTAAAAAGAATCGCATTATCTAATAAAGGACGTTCATCAACACCGGAGCGACGGGGTAAATTTGAATCATCCGCGATAAACGCGACTAACCCTTTTTCCGCTAAATTTTTCCTTAAAAAATCCGCATCTTCCACCGTCTCCACTTGACGATAACATTCCTGAGAATTTAACGAGGAAAATTTGACCGCTTTTCTCACAAGCTCTGGGATATCATCACATAACATTTCGGCCGCTTGACGACCTAAAATACTTCTTCCAGAGGCAGGAAGTCCCACAAAAAAACGCACTTCGACCACTTCATCATTAATAAAAACCGAAGTCCGTTCTAATACTTCTTGTCCGTAATTCGCGATAGCAATTAAACCACTGGTTCCCGTTCCTCTTCTCACACTTAAACGATACGCGGCTTCATCAAATTGACGAGTAATATAATCTCTTAAGGCAATTTCTCGACTTTTCGTTTGATATAGAGCCTTGGGGAATTGCGCGATCTTTTGGGGAACTAATACCCGAACTTTACTAGGAGATGCAAAGGGATCACCTTGGACATAATCAATAATGAGGGTAAAATCAGGAAAGTTATAATTTCCTTGAATGTCTTTATAGGCTTTATAGCTACGACGATCAAGTTCCCAGAGTAAATGGTAGAGTGTTTCTTTGCTTTTCATGGCTGATGGGTAATGGGTCATAGACAAGGATAATGTGCAATATCAATCACTATATCAAAAAATGTGCAGGGTTGGTTGATTGTCCTCTATGAATTTGCTATCATGAGCGAAATCTCCAAAGGAGTCCCGCCAATGGCTGAAGTTAAAATTAAATGTGAGTACCCCGAATCAATTAAAAAACTCTTGCAGAATACCATAGATAAGAATAGCAAAGTCTATTAGATGGTATTGCGCGAACAGAAGCCCGTTTAAAGGAATTTGAGGCTAAGTATCAATTATCTACTGAGGAATTTTTACGGCGTTTTGAAAATGACGAAATTCAGCATAGAGTTGATCTGGATTTTGATCAGTGGATCGGTGAATCTTGGATGTTGAAAAGTTTATCAGAAGATTTGGAACATTTAAAAGGAGTGGAAATTGTTAATTGAAGATTATTTTCAACAGTTGCAGGCTGTTATTAACCGTTTTTGCATTTTTCAACTATTTACGATATAGCAATTCTCATACTTTGAGATTAGAATCTTCTTATTTGTTTCTTAACTCTTAATAGGGAAGAAATTAAACCTCGTCTTTAGTCGAAACGTGAATGAGCTAGGGAAATAATAAAATCAACCACAAAGACACAAAGACACAAAGGGGTAAATTTCTCTAATTGTTCGAGACTCTCTATTTTATATTCTTAGTGCCTTAGTGTCTTAGTGCCTTAGTGGTAAAACCCGGGCTCACCTGCTCTAGGAAGTTTCATACTTGTGAGGTGAGAGTTTTCTCGTTTTTCTTAACTCTTAATAGGGAAG